>CAIJKT010000423.1 GCA_903821255.1 uncultured Lentisphaeria bacterium
AGAAAAACGAAGAAAACAAAAGAAAATCAAGAAAAAACGAAGAAAACTGAAAAAAACGGAAGAAACACCAACAAAAAGCAATTTCGACTCCGGCAAAATTAAATGCTCAAAATCCGGCCAATATTAATGCGCGTTGACAGAATGGGATAGTGTCATAGTTCATGACTATCCGGAACTGCCTCCTGCGACAGTAAAACTGTCCCGTGATAAAATAAATAAGCATATAAAGAGTTTGCACCACAACAATATTAAAGGACTGCTTTATTTTCAATGTACAGGAGATTCATATATCCCGTATGCAGAGCAGAAATTTCCGGATTCAATTGCACGTGACAGCATAGGGAATATCGTTCCGACATGGAAAGAGTGTTGTTTTTTAAATGCTTCGCCCGGGACTTCTTTCCACACGCATATTAATGAGCAGATAGATAAATTTATCGCTGATTATCCTGAAATTGACGGAGTCTTCCTGGATCAGGTGTGTTATCAGATGCTGGACTCTGCCCATCAGGACGGCATCACTGCCGATAATAATAAGCCCGCAGCCATGTTTGGCTATTCCTATGAAAATACCCTGAAAAAACTTTCCGGAATCATTCATTCCCAGGGGAAAATAATATGGGGCAATGGCCCTTTTGATATTGAGGTTCAAAAAGACATCGACGGGATTATGGCAGAGGGAAGCAGCGGTATCTCTGAAACGTATAAATACTTGTGCATTTCCAAGCCGTTGCTGGTCCATACTTATCCGGATTCACCTGAAAAGGTGGAAAAAATGTTTAAATATTGCTTGTTGAGCGGGGGTTCTTATTCCATCGGGGCATCGTCCAAGCTGCCGGTTCCGCTGCCGATCGACTCAAAGACCAGGCAGTTGTTTGATGAGTGTATTCCTCTGGTGGAGCAAATCCTTGGACGCAAATGGTTGCTGGAACCTGCTCCTTTAGAACTTCCGGCTGGATATGCCGGCAATATTTTCACAGGTAAAGATAAGAAATCATTAATCGTAACGCTGATAAGTTTAAATGCGAGTCTACTGCCGGATGAAAAAATAATTGAAAAAAATATCAAAGTTAAAATTAAAATTAAAAACCCGGAGCTTTTCTGCCGAGCAAACACTCTTTCCACTCACAGGAAAGAACCGCTGAACACTGAATTTATAAACGAAAAAGGAATACTGAATATTACATTACCGGAACATTCAGTCATGTCTGTGATTATTGTCAAATAAACGCTAAGGATAAAATAATCGATGAAAAAAGTTAAACTGTATCGAGGAGCTATTGTTATACCGACCTATGAGACAGGGCCGGCGGATGCTGAACCTCCTTTGATTAAAGAATTTACCCCGCGCGGAGCGCCGATATATCCGTATAAAACACAGGAAACGCTTTCAAGCGGGAAACATGACCGTGTCTATCAATCGGTATTGCTTGAAAATGAATATATCAAATTGACTTTCCTGCCGGAATTGAACGGACGTCTTTATTCGGCCTTTGACAAAGTAAATGAAAATGAGCTTTTTTATGCTAATCCGGTAATCAAACCGGGACTGTTTGCGGTAAGGGGCGCATGGCCGGCCGTTGGAGTGGAATTCAATTTCCCCAACAGCCATACAACGACTACACTGGAGGAAATAACTTGCACAACCAGAGAATATGAAGATGGCTCCGCTTCAGTAATTGTCGGGGATATTGAATGTACTTGCCGGATGGGCTGGAGCGTGGAAATAAAATTAAATCCGGAATCCAATGCCATCGAAATGGAATCTAAACTTTACAACCCCACTGATTTTTCCCAACGTTATTATTACTGGATAAATGCAGCCTGCCCGGTGTTTGGTGATACTGAATTTATTTATCCGCCATCAACTAAACGTCTTTTGACGCATCCGCCGATGGACGCGTCACGTCTGGCATTTCTTGATTGGCCGGAACACGAAGGCTGCAAAATCAATTTTTTCAAAAATATCCGACAGCATTTTCCGGTATTTGCCGAAAAGATGGAGGAAGATTTTTATGGAATTTATCACCACAATAAGAATTATGGATTAGTCCATGTAGCAGATCATGCGCTGGTTCGTGGACGTAAGCTCTGGATGTTCGGCAATGCCCGCGATGGGAAAATTTTCATCGATTTGCTTTCAGATGAAAGCGCGGATTATTGCGAAATGCAGACCGGACCGTTTACGCTTCAGTCAGATTACCGCCTGCTGCATCCCGGCCGGATGTATGTGCAGCACGATTACTGGCTGCCGGCGGCTAATACTGGAGGATTCAATCATGCCTGCCGGGAATTTGTCGCAAAAGTTGATATCATTAATGAAAAAGCCGTAATAGCGCTTTGTTCAACGGTTAAACTTAAAGATGCGCAGGCGGTGGTGAAAGTCCAGGACCGCATCGTCGATACATTCAAATTCAACGCGGAACCTGGAATCAGCATCTCTATGGAACTGGTTTATTCCGGAAACAGCGAGATTCAGTTTATTGACAATTCAGGACAGGTATTGTCTGTCTGCAAACCGGTAGAACATTCAAATAATCATGAAGTACTGGAACATAGCGCGGTTTGCGCAGGCAATGATTTTCTGCGGGGAAAATATCTTGAAGAACAAGGAGCCGGTACAATGGCCGAGAAGGTCTATGAAAATGCGCCCCCGGATGATATGCAATCAAAATTAGCCGCGGCGAGACTTGCATGTGGTAACGGGCAGATTGACAAAGCTGACAAATTATTATGCG
Organism: uncultured Lentisphaeria bacterium; assembly: GCA_903821255.1. Next base: position 2,739 of record CAIJKT010000423.1, read on the forward strand.
AACTGCTAAGTATTGACCGCAACAATGCCGAAGCTCTGCTGCTTTGGGGAAATATCAATCTTGGTAAAGAACATTTCAAAGCAGCAGATAAGGCATATTCAAA
>CAIJKT010000424.1 GCA_903821255.1 uncultured Lentisphaeria bacterium
AGATAGCCGGTTCCGAACAGCGTTTTCTCTTTGGCTACGCAAGGCGTCAGGAAAGAGGTGAAGCCTCTGGCGCTAAGCTGCTGCTGCACCCAGAAATACATGGCATTGCATAACTGCGCGCCCTTGCCTTTCCAGTAGTAGAAGCCGGCCTGAGCGACTTTCGCGCCGCGCTGCGTGTCAATGATGTCCAGCAGCTCGCCGAGTTCCTGATGGTCTTTCGGCTTGAACGTAAATTGCGGCAGCACGCCTTCTTTGCGCAATTCAAAATTATCGGCGTCATCCTTGCCGTCGGGAACCGACGCGTCGAGCATATTCGGCAGCCAGCTCATCTTTTCATCGAGCATATTGCTGAGTTCGACCATCAACGCTTCAAGCTGAGCGAGTTCCTCTTTCATATTCTTGACCTGATCGCGGGCTTCCGGATTGTCGCGGCACTCTTTGCTCAGGCGGTTGCGCTCGGCGCGGAGGAGTTCGACTTTCTGCACGGCGGCGCGATATTCGCTGTCAATGCGGACAAGTTCATCAATGTCCACCGTGCAGCCGCGGCGGCAGCAGTTTTTTTTGACCAGTTCAGCGTTTTTCCTGATAAGTTTGATGTCTATCATAGCAAAAACCTTTTAATTAAAAATGTGGAAGCGGAAAATTGCGGGTAAAGGCTTTGACCTCTTCGCCGATGGATCTGAGTAAGGCTTCATCACCCCTGGCTGTAACTGCCCGGTCGATGAATTCCGCAATATGGACCATCTCGACTTCTTTCATTCCGCGGGTGGTTACCGCCGGGGTGCCGATCCGGATGCCGCTGGTGACAAACGGTTTTTCCGGATCAAACGGGATCATGTTCTTGTTGACCGTAATCATCGCTTTGTCCAGTGAATTGGCGACTTCCTTGCCGGTGGCGGCTTTCGGCCTCAGGTCAACCAGCATCAGATGGTTGTCCGTACCGCCGGAGACGATGCGGAATCCGCGGTTCGTCAGTTCCGCCGCCAGCTTGGCGGCATTTTTCCTTACCTGCCGCTGGTACATTTTGAACTCATCGCTCATCGCTTCCTTGAAACAGATCGCTTTGGCGGCGATGACGTGTTCGAGCGGGCCGCCCTGAAGTCCCGGGAAAACTTTGGAATTGATGGTTTTGATGTATTCCTCCCTGCAGAGAATCAGGCCGGATCGCGGACCGCGCAGTGTTTTGTGCGTGGTGGATGAAACAACATCCGCATACGGAATCGGGCTGGGATGTTCGCCGGTGGCAACCAGGCCGGCAATATGGGCCATGTCAACAAACACTTTGGCCCCGACGGAATCCGCGATTTCACGGAATCTCGGAAAATCCAGAGTGCGCGGATAGGCGCTGGCGCCAACCAGAAGCATTTTCGGTTTGTGCTGTTCCGCCAGCCGTGCGACCTCATCGTAATCAATCATCTCGGTCTCTTTGCTGACGCCGTAGGGAATGATATTGTACAGCATGCCGCTGAAATTCATCGGATGCCCGTGCGTCAGATGTCCGCCGTGGTCAAGGCTCATCGCCAGTACGGTGTCGCCAGGATTTACCAGGGCGAAATATACCGCCATGTTTGCCTGGCTGCCGGAGTGCGGCTGCACATTGGCGGCTTCAGCGCCGAACAACTGGCAGGCGCGTTCAACGGCCAGCGATTCCACTTCGTCAATGAATTCGCAGCCGTTGTAGTAACGTTTCCCGGAGTAGCCTTCAGCATATTTATTGGTCAGAACCGAACCTTGTGCGGCGCGGATGGCGGCGCTGGTAAAGTTCTCAGACGCGATCAGTTCAATGCCGCCGGCCTGACGGTCCGCTTCACGATCTATCATCGCCGCGATTTTCGGATCGACATTTCTGATGGCGGCGATATCATCATAGGAATTTATTTCTATTTTTTCCAGCCGTCTGGCATGACGTCTGTCATTGCTGAACGGAGTAGCCAGCCATGCCTCGACAATATCCAGCGCCAGTGCGTCGTTCAGCCGGTCGGCTGCCAGCACCAGCATGTTGGTGCAGTTGTGATCGCGGCTTTTTTTCGCAATTTCAGGTTCGCCGGCAATCACCGCGCGGACATTGTGGAAGCGGTTGGCATTGATGCCCATGCCGACGCCGCTGCGGCAGATCAGCAGTCCGCAGTCCGCCTTGCCCACCGACACGGCTTTGGCGGCATCGCCGGCAAAATCCGGGTAATCGTCCTGCGAATCCAGGGTGAACGGCCCCATATCCGTAATTTTAATGCCTTTGCCGGCAAGCGCGGAAACCAGTTTTTTCTTCATTTCGAAACCGCCGTGATCTGTGGCCACGACCATTGTAAGCGGTTGTTTTCCGTACCAGTCTTTAATTTCTACCATGATGAACACTCCTTATGTAAATAATTGAATCTTTATGTATCAAGTTTTTGAATCATCGCTTTTTAAAAATTTATCAAGATCAAGAAATAAATTGTCCAGAGCCTCTTTCATTTCTTCAAAACATGCTTTGTATGCTTCTTTATCCCCGCCAAACGGGTCATTAACATTCCGCCCCCTGCTCCGGCTGCTGAAATCCATCAGCAGGCGCGTTTTGTCCAGCGCCGCCGGCAGTATTGTACCAACATGCATACGGTGCGCTGATGTCATCGCAACGATCAAATCAGCATCTTTCAGCAGATCCGCCGTAAGCATTGAACTGGAAAAACCGGAAAGATCAATTCCATATTCTCGCATTACCGCGGCCGACTGCTCCGAGGAGCCGGCACCGTCATAAGCGCATATTCCGGCCGAACCGACTGCGATGTCATCGCGCCCGGCCTCCTTGCACAACTGGCGGAAGTAGCCTTCACACATCGGGCTTCTGCAGGTGTTTCCTGTACAAATAAACAAAATTTTCATACCAGTGTCTGCAACTCCCTTCCGGAACGCCGGAGCCGATGCGGAACAGAAATTTCATAAACCGTCCCGCAAACCTTATTGCACTATCCACTCATTACGGATATTGTAAAAGATGTATTATAGCATTATAAATGAATAAATAAATCAAAAATTAATGAAAATTTCAATGATGGAACATAAAAAAGACAGTCATTCAATAAAATTCCTGACCTCGGAATACGTATGTTTAGATTCAGTGGCGGACCTTGCCAAATGGGCGCGGGTGGAGCTGGATCTGGGGTGCGGCAAAGGCAATTTCGCCGTCGGGATGGCGCACCGCCATCCCGAAACGCTGGTTCTGGCCGCTGACCTCCTGGTCGGCAGAATGCGTAAACTGCATAAACGCATCGAACGTGAAAAAGTGACGAATGTGCTGCTGCTGCGGGTCGAAGCCAGAAATCTGCTCGGCTATATGCTGCCGGACCATTCGCTGGACCGCCTGCATATTCTCTGCCCCGACCCCTGGCCCAAAAACAAGCATCGCGGCAACCGCCTGCTCTGTTCGGATTTCATGACTCACCTTCACCGCGTGCTCAAACCCGGCGGACAGTTTCACTTCTCCACCGACGACGTCTCCTATTTCAACATCATGTATAATGTTGTCGGGAAATCCGGGCTGTTCGATGAAAACAATGCCCTGCTGGCTGAAACCAGCGACATCAAAACCGATTTTGAAAAACGCTGGAACGCACTGGGCAAAGAGGTAAACCATATCCTCTGGGTCAGCCGCTCCCGTGCAGACGTCGAACGCTTAATGCCGGCAGCCGGCCACTAAACTTGCGCCGGCGGTTCGACAGTCGCCGGCTCCGCTTCCGGCATTACTGCCGGATGAGCCAAGTCATCATAGAATTTGGCATTACTGATAAACATATATGGAGCCAGCCACAAAAATCCAATTCCGAAAGTCAGGATGCATAACAACGCCCAGCCGATAAACCGCAGATGCAAACAAAATAGTTTCCACTTATTGCCGCGCATCATTTCCTTGCTCTTGCGGATTGCATCCAAAGGACCGATGTTGGCGTCTTCCGCGATAATGTAAAAAATCTGGGAGTACGCATAAATGGCAATATATCCCGGGATTATCAGCAAAAGAAGCCACAGGCATACGAATAATACCATTAATAAATAAGCGCCGAGAGCAACCCCGAATCTCTGGAAGCCTTCGAATATCTGGGGCAGGCGCGGATCTTGATTCCTCGACAGTGACAGCGCAAAAATAACCAGTCCGAGCGACATCGGGCCTGTAAGAATAAGTCCACCAATCCCGCCGACAGACGGGATCATCTGCACCCCGATCATAATTAATTGCATAACAACAAACGTACCAATCGCCAGTCCCCATCTGCCTCTTAATGATTCTCTCGCCTGAGCCATTAGATCACGGTTTGCGGTCTTTGACAGTGAATCCATTTTCATACCTAACCCTTATTTTGTATTTTTAACCTAAATTGTCATTATTAAGCTCAATAAACTCATAAAACAATCTTTTTTTATTTTCTTATGATGTCTTGTAATTGGCACTGACAATGCGAATAACAAGAACATAACAAGAAGGTTTTCTTGAGGCTGGCAATTTTAAAAGTAATTCCAGCAATATTTACACATAGTTGTTTAATTACAGAATTCAAGGCATGGCAATAAAGAAAGCCCTGCCGGTTAAAAAGGATAATGTCCGGCGTTCCGGTCAATGCCCCTTGGCAGTTGCCGGTAGCCGCTGGCGTTCCATTTCCACTGCTGACGATCAAGCGAATATGACCGTAAGGCTGAATAATATGATTATGCTGATTGTTTTCATTCATTTACTCCCTGATTTGTGCTGACAGTAATGCCGCTGGCACATGGTACAATATCATGGCTTTTATCTTAAATTCAAGAAGGAAATATTAATGCCGCTAGAATATACTGTCCCAATCCTCCACCTGTATGCGCAAAAATTTCTACTTTGACAGATTAACTGTTTTTTGTATCGTTCTAAATGTGCTTTTCAGGTAAATCGTGGCATATTATTGATAGATAAAAATTAGCTATTCTGCTGAAGGATTATAATGCTATGTTTAAGTGTCACCGGAAAGACAATACCTCAAAGGCCTGGCGTTACCTGTGCGGGTTGATTCAGGGGAACCGCGCGATGGGGGAAACAAAAAAACAGGTTTACTCCGCGGAGTATTACCAGTTGCAGCATTTTATTACCAACTCGCCCTGGGACAGCCGCCCCGTCATGGACAAGATCGCGCAGGATGCAGACCGG
>CAIJKT010000425.1 GCA_903821255.1 uncultured Lentisphaeria bacterium
CTTCTTCAGGCGATATTTATATCGCCCATCAGGCGGATCGAAAAAATCCAATCCACAATCCTACTCGTCTATGTTAAATTTTCAACCTTATAGAGTATATATTGTATAAAACAGCGAACGGGGTACGCACATGAAAAAAAGTTTATCCGCAATCATCCTTTCATTGTTTGTCTGCGTTAACGGATTGGCGGCGGAAAAAATTCCCGCCGACGTCATGCAGAAAATCCAGGCCGTTGCGGCGGAAGCCTTTGAGAACAGCCCGGACATGCAGCGCGGCATGATACAGGCTGAAGTTAAAGGATACCTGGAATTGAAGAATCTGAAAGCTGACGACATCCCGGCGGATATTGTGGAGAAGATTAAAGATGAATTCACTGAAGAGTTTCCCGGCCGGTACTCCCTGCAGAAGAATCTTGCGGAACAAAACATCAAAGCCTATCGCGAGATTAAAACCTTTTCCGACAAAGACGTGCCGCCGGAAATCATCAGGAAGATCATTGATGCGCATACGGAATATACTTATTCCAACTTGAAGATTGTCATTGATTCCAATATCAGGGCATATAAAAAACTTAAAGCGTATTCCAATCCGGATGTGCCGGACAACATCATGAAGAAGATCGTGAGCAACGCGCTGGAAAATTTTCCGGACAGCATCGTTCTGGCTAAATTTGTGGTTGACGATCAGATCAAATCCTATAAGCGGCTGAAACAGTGTTCAATTCCGGGCGCGCCGGCGGAAACGATCAAATCATTGATCGCGGAAGTTGACGCCATATATCCGTACGACTACAAAACCCAGGAAGTGCTGGTTACCGAAGCCGTAAAAAAACTTAGAAAACAGGAAGCCGGCAAATAGTGTCCGCTTCCTGCTTAAATCATTTTATCCACATTTTGAGAACTCGCGATTGAATATTGTTCCGGCAAAACTAGATTTAATATTTAGATACCCAGATTTTATATTGCATAACAGGGAAAATATTATATGAAGGTTTACATCAATACTGATATTGAAGGCGTCGCCGGATGGGTTTTCTTTGCTTCCTGGACCGATTCGGTCTGGAATTTCAAACATCTGGAGCGCATGAACCGCCTGCTGACCGGCGAGGTCAATGCGGCAGTCCGGGCCTGCCGGGAAATGGGCGCGGCGGATATTTATATCAATGACAATCACGGTTGCGCCTACAACATCCTCTATGATGAGCTTGAACAGGGCTGTAAAATCATTCACGGCCGCGCAGGATATTTTCCATCCTGGCTGCCGCTGCTGGATGAAAGTTTTGATGCCGCGATTGGCATCGGGATGCATGCAATGGCCGGAACTCCGGCCGCCGTCTGTCCGCATTCCTGCTGGCATTTGACCACCGGATGCGGCGATGAATTAAAGCTCAGCGAATGCACAATGTTCGCGGCGCTGGCCGGCGAAAAAGGCGTTCCCCTGGTCGCGATCTCCGGCGACGACAAAATCGCCGCTGAAGTGTCCGTCAAAATTCCGGGTTGCGAAACTGCCATCGTCAAACAGGGGCTGGCCGCGCAGAATGCCTGCTCGCTGGACCCGGCGACTGCGCTGGAGCGTATCTCGGAAAAGGTCAAGGCCGGACTGGCCAAACGCAGCAGGATTAAGCCGTATAAACTTACCGGACCGTTCAAAATCAATGTTTCCGACCGCGATCCATCGGTTAAAGCGCTGCCGGAAGACATGGCCGGCAGTGATCTGTGGGAGCTGATGCACGACGCCTGCCGCGTTTTCGGCAATAAATGGGGTGATCAGAGCATTGACGACCGTTCATGGCGCTACCCCGACAATCTTTTCAAATAACCCGGGAATATATAAAATGAACTTGGATACGCTGTTCAAATCCGGAATTATCGCCTTCGATAATTCATCTTCATCCGGGCCGGAATGGACTTTCAGCGCCGCCGGCGACTACGGGATTCTGCCGGAACCGGGCAAGCTTATCGCCGCCGAAGGTGGAAAGGCCCTGGCCGGGAACATCCGGCAACTGACCGGAGCGGATTTTTCAATCGTCAATCTGGAAATAGCGCTGACCGGATTCGTGGAAGTCAGCGGGCGCGGAGTGCGCGGCGACCGTGAAATATTCATGAACTTTCAGAAACTCGCGCCGTTCTCGGCATATTCGCTGGCCAACAACCATATCCGGGATGCAGGCGCGGAAGCGTTGCGTCAGACCATTGAGCGGTTCAATGCGGAAAGTATCCGTTATGTCGGAGCCGGGCGGAATCAGGCGGAAGCGGAAGCGCCGCTGTTTGCGGAAGTGAAAGGCGTGAAACTGGGCATTCTGGCTTTCGCCCAGAACGAGAACCAGATAGCGGACAGCGCCGCCCCGGGAGCGGCGGAACTGCTTGCTGATAAAGTTATAGCCGCCGCCGGAAAACTGGTCGGCCAATGCGCGGTTCCGGTAGTCATTATGCATGAAGGTTTCGAGTTCATGGATTTTCCGCGGACGCAGTTCAAGGACCTCTGCCACAAACTCGCCGGTATCGGCGTAAAGCTGGTTATCGGGCATCATTCACACGTTCCGCAGGGTATCGAAAAAATCGGCGATACGCTTATTTTCTACAGTCTGGGCAATTTTCTTTTTGACCAGTCTCATTTTGCGCCTTATCCCTGGAGCCGGAAATCATTCGTCCCGGTGATAAAGTTCAAAGGGGATAAAATCACCGGGCTCGAAATCCGCCCGCTGGCGATTGAATTGAATCCGCTCCAGGTGCGCCCGGCGTCGGCGGACGAATGCACCGCCATGCTGGACCACCTGAAAGCCAATTGTGAAATTATCGCCGATGACGCACTGCTGAAAAACGAGATGGACAAGTTTTTCACCAACATTCTGCTGCCGGAATTTTTCGGTTATCTTCAGCGTTACGGCAATGAGAATAAAGGCGATTTTTCAGAGATGATTCAGCGGTTCAAAAAGCAGGTGACAGTTCATAAACTGTTCTCTGATTTTCTCTCAATTTACAGTGTGAATAATGGATAAATTCAGATTATACGGCAATGCTCCGTTTGATGTGGCGGCAGTGCATGGCGGTCCGGGCGCGGGCGGGGAAATGTCCACAGTCGCCAGTGAGCTGGCGACCGTCCGCGGGGTGCTGGAACCGCTCCAGACCGCTTTGTCGCTGGATGGACAGGTTGAGGAATTGAAAAGCGTCATTACCGCCGCCGGCAGTCCGCCGGTCACGCTGATCGGGTTTTCGTGGGGTGCATGGCTATGTTTTATTTTAGCGGCAAGCCACCCGGAACTGGTCAAAAAACTGATTCTGGTCAGCAGCGGCGCTTTTGAAGAAGAGTATATCCGGGAGCTGCATCAGACCCGAATGTCCCGACTCACAGCAGATGAACGTGATGAACTCAAGCAGCTTTTAAAATGTCTGGAAGATCCGGCAGTAACCGATAAGACGCCTTATTTCGAGCGTTTCGGCGCGTTATTTTCCGGTGCCGATGCCTATGATCCGCTGCCGGACAATGCGGAGATTGATTTCCGTTCGGACATTTATGCCAAAGTCTGGCCGGAAGGAGCTGAATTCCGCCGCAGCGGCAAGCTGCTGGAGCTCGGCAGTCTGATAAAATGTCCGGTGACGGCGATTCACGGCGATTACGATACTCATCCCGCTGACGGCGTCCGTATTCCGCTTTCCGCAATCCTGCTGGATTTCAACTTTATTGAACTGAAAAAATGCGGCCACAAACCCTGGGCTGAGCGTCAGGCCCGCGACGAATTCTTCCGCATCCTGCAGGCGCAATTAAGCTGAATAGTTTTTCATATCTCACGACAGATTGACAGCAACTCATTCCAATTTGTGTTGAAAACGTTAAAAATGTAGAGTTTGTGACTTGCGATTTTACAGGTTTTAATGTAGATTACCCGGCTATGGAAAATACACTGTAAATTTATTACAACATTGAATTATAAAAATAATGAGGGAACAAAATGGCCGCAGAATTATCTTATGTCTTGATTACACCGTACAGTCTGATGAAATCCAGGACCGGCGGCATCATCGCCCGTCTGCTTTCGCGGACTGATCTGGATCTAATCGGTGCGCAAGTATTGACTTTCACCAAAGAACTGGCTGCTCAATATGCGGCATCGCTTGAAAGAAGCGTCAGCCCGTCTAATCCCAAGACCGCCAGACTGCTGAGTGATTATGTCAAGGAAAATTTCACCGAACGCGAAGACGGCAAACGCGAGAGAGTTATGATGCTGCTGTTCCGCGGCGAAGACGCCTGCAAAAAGCTGTATGAGATCGTCGGCAGCTTGAGCGGCAAACCCCGCAAGGAATCCCCGACCGGTGAAACCATCCGCGACACTTACTCTGATTTAGTGGCCGACAAAGACAACCCGGACAAAATCCGCTATTTCGAGCCGGCCGTGCTGACTCCGCCGGACTTCGCTTCCGCCGTGGAAAGACTGAAAATGTTTGCCGACTTCACCGCGAAGAGCAAAAATATTGTTGAAAACGTTGTGGGCGTCGAAGACGGCGATGAGCGCACCCTGGTTATCCTGAAACCGGAAAACTGGCGTCATCCCAGCACCAAGCCCGGCAATATCATTGATATGCTGAGCCGCACCGGCCTGCGCCTGGTCGGCTGCAAAATCTACCGCATGTCCGTTGCGGAAGCCCTGGAATTTTACGGTCCGGTCCAGGAGGCGCTGCGCAAAAAACTCGCTCCGAAAATCGGCGAAAAAGCCAAGGAAATGCTGGAAAAGGAATTTGAAATCAAGATGAATCCGCAGGTTATCGAAAAACTGACCGAAACCGTCGGATTTACTTTCGCCGATGACCAGTTCTCTAAAATCGTCGAGTTCATGTCCGGCAGACGCCCGGATTCCTGTCCGGTTTCTGAAATGAGCGATCCCGGTCTGGCTAAATGCATGATCCTGATCTATGAAGGCAAAGAAGCCATTTCCAAAATCAGAAACGTGCTCGGACCCACCGATCCGACCAAAGCCCCCGGCGGCACCGTCAGACGCGATTTCGGCCATGACGTCATGGTCAACACCGCTCATGCTTCGGACGCCCCGGAAAGCGTTGTCCGCGAAATGAAGATTGTCAAGATTGACAAGAACGAACTCAGCGGCAAGATTCAGGATTTCATCCAGAAATATGAATCGGCAAAGCAATAATAATTAACCAGCAGGGAACAGATTCAATGCAGAATATCCAGATCACCAGAGGATTCATGGGAGGGCTCAGCCCTTCAACGACGTTAAA
>CAIJKT010000426.1 GCA_903821255.1 uncultured Lentisphaeria bacterium
CCTTGCCAGATTGCGGCGCATAGAGCAATGCCAATCCTGCTCCGGCGATTGCTCCGACTGCGAATGCTGCCAAAATGGTTCCCAGTGATGAGTTTTCGTTACACATGATCTTCCTCCTCGTTTGGTTGTTTATTTGGTTTTTTCGAGCAGAGGACTTGCGTAAATACGGAAAGCCCAAGCCGAAAAAGACTAATGTTTCTAGCTAATCCTGCAACTGGCGGCTCAATTATCAGGCCAACCGCCGTCACGAGCCGGTTTGCCATGTCAGCCCACCGGGCCACGACATGCACTACTTTGCCTGCATCGTCTAATTGTTCGTTAACCCGCTGGGTGAGGGCATTGACGTTCTGTACCAGTTCACGGCTGTCCTGTACGATGATATGCAACTCCGCTTCCAGATTCCTGGTTGCGAGCAGCAAATCCGCCAGCTTGCGCCGTACATAGAAGACCGTCGGAATCAGACAAAGAACCAGAATAATAAACAAGATCAACGCGATTAATGACGCAATTTCCAAGGCAGTTGACATTTTTACATGCCTCCTCTTCTTAAATTAAATAGCAATGCGGCGCTTTCATAAATTGAGAGAACAACAGTCCGTCAATTCTTCAGTTCTACAATAGTTATTATATTGCACTATATAAATATTTCAATATATTAAGGACAAATGATATTACTAATTATTGACAAACCGGTCTGCCGGAACCGCCTGCCGCAACTTCTCTACTTCAAACATACCGCCCGTTTGCGCGAAATGTAAGCAGACTTTATTTTCCGGCGTAGATTTGCTTTTTGATGATCTCATAAATATATTCGTGCCCTTTGTGATTGGGGTGTATGCCGTCGTGCAACAGCTTGAAATGCTCATTATTATTCTGTTCAAGGATGCTTTTGGACCAGACTGTGTAGATGTCAACCAGTTCCACTTCGCATACTTCGGCGGTTTGTTTGACGATATTCATATATTCCGAGAGGCTTTCCCTGCGTTGTATGCAGTCTATGCCGCATGAATAATCCAGCGGGTTCTGAGAGAGCAACAGCAGCGGAATCCGGTTGTCTTTGCAGAACATGCACAATCTGGTCAGCGCAGCTTTAAATTGTTCCTGCCCGGCTTTGCCGCGTCCGGAGTCATTCATGCCGAACATGGCGGTGACAAAGTCCGGTTTAAACCGCCGGATTTTGTCGATGGCAAAGTCGGCGTCATCGCTTAACGCGCTGCCGCCGATGGCGGAATTTATAATCGTATATTTGCGCTTGGAATACGCGATTCTTAATAACGTATCAAAATGCTGAAGATAATTCTCATAGCCTTCCGTGCAATGGTTATATTCAGTTATACTGTCGCCCAGCGCCAGCCAGACAAAATACTCAGAGTTTTCTATAAGTTGTTTCAAGTTCATTGTATCATCCTGTTTCATTCATTAAAGCAATAAAGCTGAAAATCAAACGCGGAAGCAAATTTACAGTATAAAACCCCGTTGCTGAGCAATGCCCCGGAGTTGCCGCAGACGGTTTCCAGTTTCAGGCTGCGGCCACGCAGTAACGGAATACTTATTTCCGCAGTATTTGAATCGGCGCCATTGCGGTAAACCCCGATATAGCCGCAGCATTTCTCCGGGAATTCCGGACAAACCGACACGATTGCGCTGAAGTTTCCGCGATCCGGCATTGCCCCCGCCGGAAAAACCAGCCCCCGCATGATCTCCAGCCGGTGAGGATCCAGACGCTTGAAGAAATCCCGGCTTGCCTGGTTTTTCTCCGGAGAAAGTTCCGCCAGCGCTCCCCAGTAGAGCGGATTAGCGAAGACACCGGTGCCAAGAATATATTCCAGCGGGTAACAGGAGTCATCGATCTGGGGCATCATCTCTATTTCCAGCTTGCGAGCCGGAGCGTATTTCAACGTGTACCACAGGTTGCGTAACGAAATGTACGGGTGATAATAACGGTGATCTTTGAGGCTGCGTCCTCTGTTTTCCAGAAACAGGCGACCGTAGTCCAGGCCGAAATCGAAGTTCGGGCGGTTGCGGCGGGTGACATCCATCGAAATCACCAGTCCGGGAATGGCAGTCTTCAGCTCATGCAGTAGTTGACGGTATGCTTCGTAATGCAGATTGGCGTCCCCCAGCAGTGTATCATAGAGACTCAACTGATAAAGGTCGAATTTAAAGCGTTTAACTCCGAATTCCCGGTACAGGGCAATTATTTTTTCCCGGATATGGCGGAAATATTCCGGATTGCACAAGTCCATCCCGCTATAGGTTTCGCCATGGCCGAGGGAACGCATTTCCACAGGAACAAAATCGTTGCTTCTGGCCAGCAGATTCCATGGATTGCCTTCTTTCATCGTATCGCGGCATTCGGCGCCGTCCCACTCTTTGGCTTCGGGCCGCGCCGAATCCATACCCAGCGGATTCATCCAGATACCCAGGTTGATGTCGAGTTCGGCACTCCTCCGGCTGATTGCAATCAACGAATTGGGGAACTTTTTCAGGTCAACATCGCCCATGAAGGTTTCAAACCAGCCGTCGTCAATGAACAGAGTCTTAATTCCGGAAACGGCAGCCGCCTCCACGTCCTGCATGATCTTCGCCTCGTTGATGTCCTTGCCGAAAGCAGGCCAGGAATTAGCCAGGGTTTCGACTTCGGACGCCGGGTCGCAGTTGTAACGCGCCGCCTGATAGCGATGCAGGCCCAGCAGCGAACTGGATTCTTCAATAAGGCCGATGACGCAACCGTTCGCCCGGCGCAGTTCGCCAAAGCGCAGATTGTCAAAGCCCAAACCAGTCATATTTACGGTTCGGCCTGAACTGTCCCACAGAAAATCATATTCGCCTTTGATCGGCTGGCTGTCGGGAAAAGGCCCTTCTTTGTAGAAAAATACGCCTTTGACGCTATCGTCCGGAAACAGCAGAAAACTGCCCTGATTTTTAGCGGTTGCGGCTTTTTCCCTGAGCCGCCAGTTGGACTGGTCGGTACAGGTGAAATAATCCACGCATACCGGTGAAACATCTGTTTCCACCTTGAATCCGCCGAGATCGGAATAATACATTCCGGCCAGCGGAACAGTGGAACTGTAAAGATCATACCAGCGGACCGCCGCCGCGTCGTCGTAAAGGTAAAGATGGCGGCATAAGGTCAATTCGCCGCCGGGAACCGCGATCCGGTAAGTCAGCGCCGCTTTGATGCCGGAGGACTGGTAAAGCGCTTCTGGAACGGTGATTTCCAGACCGTCAAACCGGCAGTTTCCGGACTTATGCAAATCATAGCGTAGGCGATCAGCCAGCAGCAGATGACTTTCGTTCCTAACAATGACATCACTGTCATTGCTGCAAAATTCATCAATCTGAAAAAAAGGAGTCAACGATACTTTAATCCGCAAAAATTTGTTGTTCAGCAGGATTGCATCATGCTGCCGCGTAATTTCAGCTTTCATATTCATGCGCAATATACTCCGCCGTTAATATCCAGAGTTGCCCCGGTAATAAAGCCATCGTACTCGGACGCCAGAAATACCACCGGACGTGCGACGTCTTCAGCAGTGCCGGCGCGTCCCAGCGGAATGCCTTCAATTGTTTTCCGGGCCGACTCCTCAGTCGTGTGAGTGTTGTGGAAACGCGTTCCCAGCATCAGGCCGGGGGCGACGCAATTCACCCTGATGCCGCGTCCCGCCAGCTCGCCAGCCAGCGCACGCGTCCAGGTGATGACCGCTCCTTTGCTGGTTGAGTATACCAGCGAGCCGGAATGCCCGCCCTTGCGTCCTGCCAGCGAGGCCATGTTCACGATACTAGCCCCGCCTGCCTCGGCAAGATATTTGACTGCGTATTTTGACACGTACATCATGCTGCGGATGTTTACATCCATGACTTTATCCCAAAATTCATCATCTATCTCTTCCAGATAAACCCGTTTTACCAGATCGCCGGTGTTATTTATCAAAATGTCAATCCCCCCTAATGCGGCGGCGGCGTTATCCACCAACTCCAGCGCTTGCGTCTCATCGGTCAAATCAGCCTGAAGCGCAATGGCCTTGACTCCGTTTTTTTTAGCTTCCGCGCAGATTTCATCCGCCCCTTGTACGCTGGAAAAATAATGTATGGCGATATTACAACTTTGTGCGGCCAGTTCTCTGCAAATAGCGGCTCCGAGTCCCTGTCCGCCTCCGGTAATTAAGGCTTTTTTTCCTTTTAAAGTACCCATTGGCTTATCTCTCCTGTTTCAGAGTTACAATTTCAAATTCATTAAAATTTAAGGTAAAGTCATTCCCGTTCTGTTTTAATTCTCCGCCAAAACTGGTCTCTCCAATTTTTCCCGGACAGGCGGAAAACTTTATAACACCGGGTCCGGACGAAACCACATAGAGGAATTGCGCCCCTGCGTTTTCCAATAAAGATACTGATACTGGAACACTGTTTTCGCGTAAAACCAGCGGCGATTTGATATCTTCCATGCAAACCGCCTGGAAAAAGCGGTCTATTTCGCTACCGGCTTCAGATAAAATTTTCTCTATCGGGGAATCAAAAACAAGGCAACAGCCGCAACCCACCTTCCGCTTGAAAACCGATGGAAAGGATATTTCGCCGTCCGCATCATAAATTACGCTGTCCGCAATTACATCGGCGTCAACACTTTTCAGAGTGATGCTTGTAATTTGTGGAAGCAAATCAAATCCCGGCGTCCGTAAATAGCAGTCATAACGTTTCTCGCACCAGTACTGAATATCTAGTGCGTTTTTCAATCTGGCGTCCGGAACTGCCGGTTTGACGCCGGTAAACTCCGGCGGGATGATGCCGGTAAACACGACAGTCCCGCCGTTCTGCGCAAATTGACGCAGTAATTCCACTCGTGCCGGATTTAGCTTAATATATTCCGTCACAAACAGGATTTTAAAGGAATTAATCAACGCGGCGTCATCCAGAAACAAGTCCGGCAACACCATGACAGGAATTCCGGAAGCGCTGAAATTGTCGGCAATATTCAGCGCATCATCCGTCACTTCCACTCCGTCAATCTTTGCGGCAACGAACTGCCGTTCGCTGGAATTACGCAACACGCAAGCAAAGCGGCTCATGACGGCATCTGGCGCAATATTCAACGCCTTTTCACTGTCCTTAAACAGATGAGTAATTGCGCCTATGTGTTTATCTGAGTTAAAAAACCGGCCGGCATAGGAAACAATCGGGATGCCGCCAAAACTAAGAGTGGTGCGTCCGCAAAGCAGGCTTTGCTGTTCAAACGGCGCATTTGAAAGTCGCGGATGCCAGGCGTGGCGGTTGGTATAGTTCCAGATTTTTTTGCCAAGGGCCGAAGCCACGCTGCAACCCTCAATCCCGCCGCGGTCAGATTCAATCAGAAAGCAATCCACCTCTTTGAGCATTTCGATTTCAAAGCGGGTTCCACACAGCCCTCCCGCAGTGCGGTTCATCATCAGCGGCAGGTTTCTCGCTTTGGTCATCTGTCGTATTTCTTTCAATAACCCAAGCAGATTATTTCTGCTCCACTCCAGGTAAATGCCGCCCAGTTCCTTTTTCTGCTGATTGTCAGGCAGTTTATGGCCGGACTCGTCCATAAACCGTTTTTTGCACGATTCGCACTGGCAGATCATATTTTCCGCACCCCAGCCCTGATACGGGCCGTCAAGATATACTGCATAAATATCATGTGCGATAATTTCCTTCACGACCTCACAGATTTCCTGCCTGTATGCACCGAAAGAGCAGACCGACAGCAGCGGTTCACCGCCAAAATGGCGATACTGAGTTTCCGGAGAGACCGGTTCGCCCGCTTCGTTACGGAATATCCATTCCGGTTTCAATTGTTTTAACCAGCTGGCGGGCACGGCGTGTCCTACTGGAATATACCCGATAACCCTGACTCCGGCTTTCTTGCCGGCATCGATGGTTTCCTGCAACAGATCACGATGGTTTAATCTCGGATGATTGGGAACAATCTTGCTGGGATAAAGCGCATACTTCCCGATGGAGCCGAAACGGATGGCGTTTGCATTGGCTTTTTTGCACAATTCGATTCCATGCGCAGGGTCATAGCTTAACTCCGGAGTAAACGGCGGCCAGTAAGCATCGTACAAAAAAGTCCGCAAATTTTTCAGGTCTTTACTAAACATAATACTTCCTTTATTTTCAAAAACTTTCTTCTGCCAGCTTCACCACGCCGATTGTAAGCAGAAGATTGGCGAATCTGCGCTGTTCTCCGGTAGCAATAATCAATGACGTATTTGCTGATTTTATTTTGTCATAAAACGCCCAGCGTTCCATGTCCGACCAGGTTATGCCAGCGTCCAGCATGGTCCGGTATTCATCGTGAATATCCGGTTTAAAGTTTTCCGGCGGGGTCATGACAGCCGCTTCCTGAATCACAATTACATCCATTATCGCCGCCAGAACCTGAGTACAGCTCAATACGCCTGGAGCCAGATTGAGAAATACTTTTTTAGAAAGCGGATTTGAGCATGTCGCGACCGGAAAATTACCGTCGGCAATCAGCACTTGAGAGAAATGGCCGGAGCTGGCCAGCGCTTCCAGTATTTGCGGGTGTATCAATTTTGTTTTTAACATCTTTTCCTCTTATTTTACCGGGTACTGCCCGTATTTAAATGCGGTTTCGAAAACGGTGCAAATGTCCTCCGGCGGAACCAGCGGCTGGATGGCGTGTACCTGGTTGAAGACAAAGCCGCCGCCGGGAGCGAAAATCCGGATAAGATTTATTACATGCTCCTCCAGCGCCGTTTTATCCGCCTTGCCCAGTATGTTCTGGGTATCGCAGCCGCCGCCCCAGAAAACGATCTTCCTGCCGTATTTTTCTTTCAATTTAGCAGGGTCCATGCCTGTAGCGGAAATCTGTACCGGATTAAGGATGTCAGTACCCATTTCGATGATGCTGTCGATCAGCGGTTCAATCGCCCCGCAGGAGTGCAAATACAGCTTCCAGTCTGTCTTTGAATGCAGCCACGAGGTGAATTTTTTATAATGCGGCGCAATCCGTTCACGGAAAATATCCGGAGATAGCATCGGCGCATTCTGCGAACCGAAATCATCCGCAAAGGAAATGCAAAAAGTATATTCGCCAATGGCTTGATGCAGCAGCGTATATTTCTTAATCAGATCATCACAGCGTTGCGCAAGCATATCCCCGATTTTTTCCGGTTCCAGCATCAGGTCCATCATGAATTCCGGCTCCACGGAAAAGAAGTTCCCGCCAAAATTAGCCGCAATTGCATAATCAGTCTCTTCATAGATCCGGCGGGTGTTCCGCTGCAACGCCGCAAGGTTTTCATCGGTCAGATCGTAAGGCCACGAGAACCAGCTTTTCCCGTCTTCGGCGTCAAAGTAATAAGCTCCCGGGGGCATTAGAAACCGCTGCCCGGCAGCGTTTTTAAGCAATCTGGACCCGTCGGTCCGGGTTTGAATATCAAGTCCAGCGGGATACAGCACGTCCATATCATCCGGTCTGCTGTGCAGCGAAAGCGGCGCCCATTCCTTGTGAAAAGCCAGGGCGTTTACCTGAATAACGTCTATATGCAGCCGCTCTCTTATAATTTCTTCCATCTGCGTCAACTGCTGCATAACATCATTGCATTTTACCGGTCCGCCGATGCCCAGATATTTTTTCAGGTTATGGCAGGCGATCACATGAATGCCGCTGGCCCCGGTAGTTCCGCCTAGATCGATGGGAACCCGGTCCGCTTCTTTAAACGCCAGCGCCGTCAATACTCTTTGTCTGCTGTTCATTTGTCAGAAAATCCTTTCAGTTCAGCGTTCAAGAGCCTGCCGGGAGGACGCTAAATAATCGTCAAATTCGACCAGCCCGAATTCTTCTGCCACTTCAGGAGCGGAAATCTCATCCGTCAGACTGTATAAAACCGCCACTCCCAAGTCAGGCGCGGCATCAATCAATATTTTGCGGCCGTACTTGCGCCGGATGTCCGGGAACTTCGCAATGTTTTTGTCCTGATGCATAAAAAAACGGTCAAGATTGACTCTCGCCCATGCGATTCTGCCATAAAAATTGGCCGAGTTCAAAATCCGCCCAAGCGGATCAAGGATATCGCTGGTGTTGTCTTTGCAGGCGGCGGCGAAATAGCAGCGGCATTGATAAGCCCAGTTCTGCTGCAAATGTCCGCCATGAAACATACTGGAAAAACACAGCACGTCCGGACGAAGTTTCTGATAGGAGTCCCGCAGTTCGTCGAAATTCAAGTCAAAGCAGATCACCCCGCCAAGCCGACCGGCAGGAGTGTCAACCACATTGGCGCCGCCGCCGGCGGAAAGTCCTTTATCCAGTTCCCCCTGAGTCGGAAACGCCTTCCGGTAATCACCCAGCAACTCCCCGTCCGGGCCGATGAAAACCAGCGCGTTGTAAACTTTGCCGCCGTCTTCAAGTTTAATGGAGCCGGCAATAGTACAACGGTTGCGCATGGCAAAATCACGGTAGGCATTGAACATCGGTCCTGGCCGTTGCGCGCTCTCCGCCTGTTTTACGGTTTGGCCGATGGACTCCATACCCTCGCAGGTGACGACGAGATCAGCGCCGGTACCGTCCAGCCTGGATTCCGCCTCCCGGAATTGCGCCAGCGCCATCTGCTGAGGGTCATTCCCCTGTTCGGAAACTTGAAAATGAATAGTCGCGATATTGATAAAACGTACCATAAACCATTCCCTTTTCAGATTATGATTATTTACATTACAGTTTATACAGATTATATTATAATGTTAAAACGTTATAGTTAAATGGCAAAAAACACAGGTTACTTGTCAAAATGCACAAAAATTATCTACCGGTTGTAGATTTCCGCGAAAAACTTTCTCAATACTTCCGCGAATTGAGACCCGAACTTACGCCATACCTTTGAGCTAGGCACACACCTGGTTGCATTAAGCCAGTTTGAATTTAGTTCGTAGACAATGCTGTCGATTCCGTACAACTCAAGCAATCCGTAGCCGAAGGTAGTGCTTGCTCCTTTTTCAATCCCTTCTCTGAAATAAGAGTCTTCCCGCATCAGTTTTTCCAGTGTATGCATCCGCTCAAGATGGGCAGCGTCTGATCCCTCGTTAAAATGGAGTTTGCCATTGTCGTCATCATGAATATCTATGGCGAAGCATGGAAGCATGCCATCTGCTTTGCGGTCATCAAGCCATCTGACCAGATGAAAATTCTCTGCGGCTTCATCTTTTGAGAAAGAGAGGCCATCGGCAAAACCGCGATTGAGATCATAGCCGTTGACGTTAAAACGGGTCAGTCCGCGCACCACGCCATCCTTACAGGCCATCGGGAGTATGTGGATGTCCATTCCCGCAAGTATTGCCGGATCTGAAAGCGCTTGTTCAATGATACCGTCGATAAACCAGTTCCCGCCCGCCTC
>CAIJKT010000427.1 GCA_903821255.1 uncultured Lentisphaeria bacterium
ACCGTATTGCTTGCAACATTCTCCGTCATGGCTGCCGACTGGCCGGTATGGCGCGGCGCGAAAGGTGACGGAACAACAACAGAAGCCGTAAGTACTTTTGCCGATGCTCCGCTGTGGGAAATGAATGTCGGCAGCGGTTACTCCGCAGTCTCGGTTTACAAAGGAAAACTGCTTACTGCCGGCAATAAAGATGACCAGGACATTATTTACTGCCTGGATGCCGCGACCGGCAAAGAAATCTGGAACTGCGCCATAAAATGTGCGGCGACCAAAAATTATCCCGGCCCCCGCGCCACCCCCGTAACTGACGGCAGCAATGTTTATATGGTCAGCCGCGACGGCGACCTGGCCTGTATTGACTTGAACTCCGGCAAACTGAAATGGAGCAAAACCAAGCTGGCTACCGGCGCAGTAAAAAACTTGAAATGGGGCCTTGCGTCGTCGGTTCTGCTGTATGACGGCATGGCGATTGTCAATATCGGCGACAAGGGAATGGCCTTTAACGCAGCGACCGGCGAACCGGTATGGCAAAGCCAGGGCGAAGGCAATTATTCCACCCCGGTTGCTTTTTCATATAACGGCAAGAACTACCTTGCCATATTCTCTGCTGAAAAGCTGTTGATTCTTGAACCGCGCACAGGCAATGAGATTGCCTCTTTTACCTGGATAACTAAATACAACGTCAATGCAGCCGACCCGCTTGTTACAGCCGACGGCTCCAGAATTTTTATCTCGTCCGGTTATGGTCATGGCGCGGCCCTGCTTGATTTTGACGGCCAGTCGCTGAAGAAGGTCTGGGAGAATAATAAACTGTGCAGCCATTTCACTACCCCGATCCTGATTGACGGCATTGCTTACGGGGTCAACGGAACCGGCGGCAAAGGCAATCTGTGCGCACTTAAATTGTCCGATGGCTCGTCCTGCTGGCAGTCGAAGGTAAACTTCGGTTCAATGATTCAAGCCGGCGACAAACTGGTATATATCGAAGATAATGGAACGCTTAATTTGATTAAACCATCCGCCGAAAAATGTGAAATCCTTAAATCTGTGAAAATTCCCAAACTGGGCTCCGCCAAGTGCTGGACAATGCCGGTTGTGGCCGAAGGCAGAATTTACTGCCGCAATGCCAACGGCCTGCTGGTCTGTATTGCCGCACAATAAAGCTGAAAATATATGGCTGCATGGAATAAAATCATAATCTGCTGCTGTGCTGAGCGCGGATGGATTGTTCCGGAAAATATCAAGCTCTTATGCGCTTCTGCAAAGGCTTCCGGGATTGCCGTCGAATTGCATGCCGATTTCTGCCGCACAGCGGCGGAGCATCCCGAAATCCTCCGCAAAATAGCCCGGTCCGGACAAATATTAATCGGCGGCTGCCTGAACCGGGCGATGAAATCCATTTTCGCCGCTGCGGGAGCCGCATTGCCGGCCGGTTTTATTGATCTGCGCAGCGCCGTTCTGACTCCGGAAAAGCTGCGGGAATTTGGACTCGAGCCGGCGGAAAAGGCTGATGCCGGAATCGAACTGCCGGCCGCCGAACCCGGATGGAAGGCCTGGTTTCCGGTGATCGACCGCGAACGCTGCATAAACTGTGGTAAATGCCTGGATTTCTGTCTGTTCGGAGTCTACGAATTTGATGCTGAAAAACGGGTTCAGGTGGTCAACCCGGCCAATTGCAAGAACAACTGTCCGGCCTGTGCCAGAGTCTGTCCGCGCGAAGCGGTGATTTTTCCGAAATATAAAGATCCGCCGGTCAACGGCGCTGAAGTTGACGATAAAGCGGTTCCAAAAGACAGTCTGTTCGACGCAAAAGCCGGTGATGATTTATACAAAATGCTGGCGGAACGCAAAAAACTAGCCCGGAAATTGTTCCGGGACAAGGACGCTGAAAAGTGATTGAACGAATAGCATATCGCCTGTTAAGGGAGACATCGCCGAGGATTTTATGGAAGTTTGCCTATAACTTCGGCTGGAAAAGCATGCTTTCTGTAAATGCGTTTCAGCGCCGCCTGAAACGCGGCGAATTTTTTCCCGCGTTTATGGTAATGTCGCTCACCAACCGCTGCAATCTTTCATGTCAGGGTTGCTGGGTGTCGCCGACCGATCCGCCGCGAGAACTGTCACTGGAGCAGGTCAACAATGTGATTAACTGCTGTAAAGCCAAAGGTTCATATTTTTTCGGGCTGCTCGGCGGCGAACCGCTGCTTTACAAAGGTCTGCTGGAGATTATCGCCGCACATCCCGACTGTTATTTTCAAGTATTCACCAACGGACTGCTGCTGACCGAAGAGATCGCGCAGGCGATGCGCCGTCTCGGCAATGTCACTCCGCTGATCAGCGTGGAAGGCCTGGAACAGGTCAGCGACATCCGCCGCGGCGGCAAAGACGTTTATAAGCGGACGGCAAGCGGCATCGAATCCAGCACCGGGGCCGGGCTGGTAACCGGGGTCGCCGCCAGCATCTGCAAATCAAACTTCAAAGAGCTGGTAAGCCGTGATTTTGCCGAAGACTTGATCCGCCGCGGCGTTCACTATCTGTGGTATTACATCTACCGTCCGGTCGGACCCAGGCCGACGCCGGAACTCGCGCTGGATAAGGAACAGATTATCGAATTGCGCAAATTCATCGTAAATCTGCGCTGCGAAGTTCCGCTGATAATAGTCGACGCCTACTGGGACAAGGACGGCAAAGCGGTGTGTCCCGGCGCAATCGGGCTCAGCCATCACATCAATTCCGCCGGGGATATCGAATTCTGCCCGCCGCTCCAGTTCTCAAAAGACAATATTGGCGACGGCGCGGATCTGGCCGGCATAATCGCGAAGTCAGACTTCCTGGCGGCTTTCAGAAAAATGGCGGCGGATTCCACCCGCGGCTGCATCATCATGGAAAAACCGGAATTGATGAAGCAGTTCCTGGAACAGCAGCAGGCGGCCGACAGCAGCGGACGCGGTTCCGGCTATGAAGAACTGGCCGCCATGCAGCCGCTGCCGTGCCACCATCTCCCGGACAGTGAAATTCCGGAAAAGCACCGGGCTTACCGTTTTGCCAAGAAATACTGGTTTTTCGGTTTCGGCGCTTACGGCTGATTCCATCAATAATGAGGTCATATTAAAACTATGCCGGACAATAATGAAAATAAAAAGACGGATGCGCCGGATTCTCTGATTCCGCCACTGCCTGAAGAGCGCATAAAGCTGGTTGCGCAAGTTGCGGCATTTGTCGCTGAACATCATCTCAGCCCGCCGTTGTCGCTGGAGGAACTTGAGGAACTGTCGCTGGAAATAATCTCCACATTCAAGCTGTCTCCGCAGTACCGGAAATGGCTGATGGTGATAATCAATAATGAAGTCTGGCGCGATACTGTCGCGGCCATACCGCGCGAACGCCGGATGCTGATGCTGCCCCAATGCCTGCGCGACCCGGCGGCCTGCACTTCCCCGGTGGATAAACTGGGGCTGATCTGTCAGGGCTGCGGCAGTTGCGTGATCGGCGGGCTGGAAAAGGAGGCCGAAGACCTTGGCATTATGACTCTGGTGGCTGAAGGCTCCTCGCTTGTTGCCAATCTGCTCGATTCCGGTCAGCTTGATGCCGTGATCGGCGCCAGTTGCCTGGAAGCTCTCGAGAAAGCTTTTCCGTATATGGTTGCTCATGCCGTGCCGGGGATTGCGATACCTTTGAACAAGGCAGGATGCACTTCCACATCCGTTGACGTGGAAATGATCCGCCAGGCGCTCTATATGACCGCCCCCGGTGACTCCTCTTCGATCAATCTCGATGCTCTGCGCAATCATGTGAAAACCTGGTTTATGCCGGTAGCGCTGGAAGAATTGCTGGGACCGCCGGTTGGAGCTGCGGAAATTGTCGCCAGAGAGTGGCTGGCCGGAAACGGCAAGCGGTGGCGTCCGTTCATGGCCGCCGCCGTATATTCCGTTCTTACCGGCAATGCGGTTCCATCCAAAGCATTGCGCCAGGCCGCGCTGGCGGTTGAATGTTTCCATAAAGCTTCACTGATTCACGACGACATCGAAGACGATGATGATTTCCGCTACGGCGAGGCCGCACTGCATAAAAGCTACAACCTGCCGGTTGCGCTGAATGCCGGGGATTCGCTGCTGGGCGAAGGCTACCGCCTGCTGGCGATGTGCGATGTCCCGGATGCAGTCCGTTCGGCAATGTTTGCCGTCGCCACCAGCGGCCATCGCAATCTGTGCAGAGGACAGGGCGATGAACTGGAATGGCGCCGCAATCCGACCGCGCTGCGGGTGTCTCAGGTGATTGAAATTTTCCGGGGTAAAACATCGCCGGCGTTTGATGTTGCCATCGTTCTCGGCGCACTTTGCGCCGGAGCGGACGCCGCACTCTGCGGTCACCTGAAATCATTCAGTGATTCGCTCGGGATTGCCTACCAGATCAAAGATGATCTGGATGACTTTCAGAGCGAAAACGGCAATTCCGACGCTTTTGCCCTCCGGCTCTCCGTAATACTCGCCGCCGCTTGCGAAAATACTGACGGCGAACAGTTGATCCGGAAGTTGAACGGCTGCAAATCCAGAGAGGACGTCAATGCCGTTCTCGCGGCGGAAGCGGATGTTGATAAAGCCATCACCAAAGCCAGGCAGTTGTTTGAACATTACCGGAATCAGACTGCCAGGGCATTGCGTCCCGTCACCCATTCCGGACTGAAACGCCTTTTATTCAGGATCGCTGGAAGGATACTCCAAAATGGCCCGAAAGACAGTCCCTCACTCAATTGAGATTTTTGAGACGCTGGCTCATGCGTCCAGTCTGCTTCATCCGGAAGCAATGGACTCCATCCGCGGTTATATTCAAGGACAATTGTGTCCGGAAGGCGGTTTTGCCGACCGCAATGGCGACAGTGACCTGTATTACACCATGTTCGGACTGTCCTGTGCGGCGACTTTGAATTTGAAAGTCCCATGTGACCGGATTGCCGGTTTTCTTGACCGCTTTCAGCCGGAAAAGCTCGACCTGATTCATTTGAACTGCCTGATCAAATGCCGTGCGGCTGTAAATCTGCTCCGGAACCCGTCATTGGCTTCAACCGCCGGACGCTTCGCCGTTCTGCGCAATTTAAGCGTTGATTCTGCCACGAAGGCAGCCGTCAAACGATTGCCGGATGCGGATGACTGTAACAGCGCCTATGACTGGTTTCTGCGTTTAAATGCCGCACAGGATTGCGGTTTGAAGCTGCCCTGGAACAGCAAAGTCATTGAGTCGCTGGAGTCCTGCCGTAAACCGGACGGAGGCTTTTCCAATCGCGTACAGATAACAACTCCGGCGCTGAACGCGACAGTTGCGGCAATTCTGTTCAAGCGGCAGTTGTCCGGCGAAAACGATGTTCCGGCATTGAACTGGCTGGCCGGACAGATCACCTCATCAGGCGGATTTAAGGCCGCGCCGGAAACCCCGCTGCCCGATCTGATGTCAACCGCCACGGCATTGTTCACCCTTAAAGTATGCGGCACGTTGGCGCCGGAAATCCGGCGGTCAAGCCGCAGTTTCATTTTTGACCACTGGCATGAATCCGGCGGTTTTTCGGGAAATATAATTGATAATCACTGCGACTGCGAGTATACTTTTTACGGCCTGCTGGCCGCGGGAGCAATTAAATGAACAATCTTCAGAAAATTTTACTGTTTAATGCATTGAATATGGGCGAAAATGCTTTGAAAAAGCAACGCCATGCCGACGGGATATGGCGTGGTCGTCCTTCCTCCAGTGCGGTTTCCACCGCAGTCGCGGCGTTTGCCCTGGAAACCGCCGTATTGCATAAAAACCGCTTTGCACAGGAAGAACGTGATTTAGTGGACGCCGCCGTCAAATGGCTGGCAGACCACCAAAACAGCGATGGCGGCTGGGGGGATACCCCTGACAGCCCGTCCAACCTGAGCGCTACATTGTTATCCCGGGCGGCCTTGCGCTGCCGCAAGGAATCCCCTGAGACGGCCACGGCGCTGCTCAAATCTTCGGAGTGGCTCAACCGCAATATTAAGGGCACTTCGCCTTCGGCAATCCGGAACGGAATACTTGAGTTTTACGGCAAAGACATGACTTTTTCCGTGCCGATCCTGACCATGTGCGCGCTTTCCGGACAGCTTGATGAAAACGGTTCGCCATGGCGCAATATCCCGCAGCTTCCGTTTGAACTGGCGGCGCTTCCGCAACGTCTTTTCAGCTGGTTGAGACTGCCGGTTGTAAGTTACGCGATACCAGCCTTGATCGCGGTCGGGCTGGTCCGGTTCCGCAACGCCGGAAAAGGTTTCGGACCGTTAAGCTTTTTACGGTGGCTGGTCACGCCGCTGGTGTTGCGCAAACTTTCCAGAATGCAGCCGGCTAACGGAGGATTTCTGGAGGCAGAGCCGTTGACAGGATTCGTCATCATGTGCCTGTCGTCATCCGGGTTTGCCGACCATCCGGCAGTCAGTAAAGGCTTGCAGTTTCTCACCGCAAACATCCGGGAAGACGGTTCCTGGCCGATATCCACCGATTTGTCTTTATGGGTGACGACTCTGGCCGTCAAAGCTCTGGACATTGACAAGGAAATGCCGACGGAGGAACGCGAAAAACTGGCAGAACTGATAAAGCAGCATCAAACCGTGCGGGTTCATCCTTTCACGATGGCCCGCCCCGGCGGCTGGGCCTGGACCGACCGTTCCGGCGGAGTTCCCGATGCCGACGATACAGCCGGAGCGCTGGTGGCGCTGTCCATTCTCCAGCCGGAGAATTACGATTCACATGTGTTTGCCGGGCTTGAATGGCTGCTGCGGATTCAAAACCGGGACGGCGGCATTACGACGTTCTGCCGCGGCTGGGGACTGCTTCCTTTTGACCAGAGCTGCCCGGACATCAGCGCCCACGCTTTGCGGGCTTTCGTGTGCTGGCGGGACAAAGTTTCTCCGCGTATGCGTGAGCGTATTCAGCGGGCGATTTCCAGAATAGAAGCTTATTTGCTGAAATCCCAGCGGCAGTTCGGCTCCTGGCGGCCGCTCTGGTTCGGCGACCAGTTGCATCCCAAGCAGCAGAACCCGGTTTACGGTACGGGCATGGTGCTGAAAGCACTGAAAGCGGATCCTGAAAAATCGGCGGACATGATTTCAGCAGCCGTTGACTTCCTGTTGTCGGCGCAAAATTCCGACGGCGGCTGGGGCGGCGCCGCCAACCTGCCGTCAAACCTGGAATGTACGGGAATAGCAGTTGACGCGCTGGCCGGATTCCCGGACACCGGACAACAAGTATTGCAAGGCGCAGTTTTTATCGCTGAAAAAATCATTGCTGACGCCAACAGCATGCCGGAACCCAGTCCTATCGGACTTTATTTCGCCTCGTTATGGTACGGGGAACAGCTTTATCCGCTGCTTTTTACGCTGCCTGCGCTCCGGGCAGTTGTCGCATCAATAAAAGATAAAACTGAAGACGGAGATTAACTTGCGGACACTGATTATCATATCAGCGGCAGTTTTGATCGCCTCGGCAGCGGCAGTTGCCGCATTGTTCTGGTGGCTCGACCGCCCGGTTCCGGCATATGTCGTTCCCGGCCTGCCGGGGCAGGATAATGCGCCGAAAGAAAGATCACGCGGAGAAAAAGTGGAAATCGGCAAATTCTTCAGGAAGTTTTCCGATGACTGCGATTCAGGCCTTACGGGAGAATGGAGCCGGTTTCGCGGCGGGGATTCTTCAAATATCTGCAACGACGGCGTTCCGCTGGCCGATGCCTGGCCCAAACAGGGGCCGCGGATTTTATGGAGTCAGAAGCTTGGCGAAGGCCATGCGGCGGCGGCAATTTACAGGGGCAGGGTCTTTGTGCTGGATTATATTGAAGAGATCAAGGCCGACGCGCTCCGGTGTTTCTCGCTGGCCGACGGCCGCGAACTCTGGCGCAGATGGTATATTGTGGACGTTAAACGCAATCACGGACGCTCCAGAACTGTTCCGGCAGTCAATGAAAACGTCGCCGTCACCATCGGCCCGAAATGTCAGGTGATGTGTGTAAATTCCGTCAATGGCGATCTGCTCTGGGGTATTGACCTGGTTGCGGAGTACGGCTCCACGGTGCCGCAGTGGTATACCGGACAATGTCCGCTGATTGACGGTTCCGTAGTGGTGCTGGCCCCGGCCGGCAAAGATGTGCTGATGACGGGCATTGACGCCGTCTCCGGAAAAGTCCTGTGGAAAACGCCGAACCCGGCCGGCTGGAAAATGTCGCATTCCTCGGTAACTCCGATGACTTTTGACGGACGCCGGATGTATGTATACTGCGCCCAGGGCGGAATTGCCGGAATTTCGGCGGAACCCGCGGATGCGGGAAAGATTTTATGGGAGAGTTCCGTCTGGTCGCCGTCAGTTGTCGCGCCGTCGCCGCAACAGCTTCCGGGCGGAATGGTCTTTGCCACCGCCGGTTACGGTTTCGGCAGCGTAATGCTGAGAATAAAGCATGAAAATGACGGCACATTCAAAGCGGAAACAATCAGGAGTTTCAATCCGCGGCAGGCTCTTTCACTTGAACAACAGTCTCCCATACTGTACAATAATACACTATACGGGATTAGACCCAAAGACGCCGGCGACGGCCGCTGCCAGCTGGTCGGGGCCAATCCCGGGAACATTGCTGAATTTATTTATGCCGGCGGCCGGGAATTAAGATTCGGGCTGGGGCCGTTCATCGTCGCGGACAATAAGTTCTACATTCTCGACGATAACGGTACACTGACCATGATGAAAATTGACGGCTCCGCCGGAAAAATACTGGGCAGCCGTCGCATCATCGATGGTAATGACGCCTGGGGGCCGCTGGCCGTTGCCGACGGCAGAATGATTTTGCGCGACTTGAACCAGATGGTATGCATTGATCTTACAGGAAAAATCAAAGACCGGGAAGAGGTGAAGAATCATGGAAAAAAGTGAATATCAGGAGGTAAAAAAGGCGGTAATGCTGGTTTCGGCAGCTATCGCGATCACCGTTTTGACGATAATTCTGACCCGGTCGGACGCATTGCAGAAACCGGTCAAACCGGTAATCTCCGCGCAAACGGCCGGAGCATCCGCCGGCGACTGGCGTGAAATATCTGGAATCAGGCAGGGCAATGATGAATTCACCGCCGTTGCCGTTGATGATCAAAACAGAATTTATGCCGGAATGAAATCATCCAAAGACGGGAGTTTTTATATTGCCGTCTTTGCCTCTGACGGAAAACTGCTGGAGACAATCCCGGTTGATGCTAAAGCGTCAAGCCTGGCAGCGACCGCTGACGGAGCGATATATGCCGCCTCGGAAAATCAGATATCGGTAATCTCTCCCGTCAGCGGCAGCCGTCAGATCAAAAAGTGGCAGCCTTTGGCCGATAAAGCTATTTTAACTTCACTGGCGGCTGACGATAAGCACGTTTTTGCCGCGGATGCCGGAAACCGTCTGGTTTATGTTTATGATCGTGACGGCAGGCTGACCAATACCGTAAAAGGAACTGACGGCTTTACCATACCCAGTCCCTGTTTCGATGTGGCTGCCGACGGCAGCGGCGGGTTCTGGGCGGCGGATACCGGACGGCATCAACTGGAGAACTACACCGCGGACGGCAGATTTATTGCCATGTGGCAGGCCGAAAAGGACAATGGTTTTCTTGGATGCTGCAATCCGGCGCACTTTCAATTGATGTCGAAAGGGCGTATTGTTACTTCCGAAAAAGGTCTTGTCCGGATCCGGGTATTCGGTCCGGATGGAAAACTTGAGAGCGAAGTATGCGGACCGGAGGCGTTTGAACCGGGCAGCACTTACGGGCATAATATCGCGGTGGACGGCAAAGACCGCATAATTGTTCTCGACCCCGCCGAAAAGGCGTTGCGGATATTTGTCCATGAAAAGAATAAAGGCAATGTTCAATGAAAGACACCGGTAATATGAATGTTCCGGATTCAAAATCGCGGCGCGACTGGCTGATGCTGGCCGGCAGAGTCGCGGTCGCGGCGGCTCTTGGACTGGGCGGCGCACTGCTGCTGCGCCGGAGCTGTCCCGACGGATCATGCCCTGCCTGTCCGGAACAGGGCGGCTGCCGCAAACCTGACGCCGAGGCATTCCGCGAGCAGGTCCGCAGGCGGAGCAGGGATGGAGGAAAGAAGCCATGAACGAAGAAATCAAACCGAATCCAGGGGACGAAAAACCGGGAAACACATCCGGCATATCCCGGCGTAACTTTCTGAAAATATGCGGAATCTCCGCAATGGCGGCGGCCGGGTCGGCAATGGTGCTTAAGCGCAAAGAGCTTGCCGGATCCGTATGGCAGCTTGACCCGGAGAAATGCATCCAGTGCGGCAGATGCGCCACCGCCTGCGTCCTTACTCCTTCCGCGGTCAAATGCGTCCATTGCTTTGCCCGCTGCGGCTACTGCGATCTGTGCAGCGGCTACTTCGTCCAGAAGCCGGTTGCGCTGGATACCGGCGCGGAAAACCAGCTCTGTCCGACCGGCGCGCTGAAGCGCACTTTCATTGAAGACCCTTATTTCCAATACACCATTGATGAGAAACTCTGCATCGGCTGCGGACGCTGCGTCAAAGGCTGCGCCGATTTCGGCAACGGGTCGCTGTTCCTTCAGATACGCCATGGACGCTGCAAGCACTGCAATGAATGCGCGATCGCCGTCGCCTGCCCCGCCGATGCGTTTAAACGCGTGCCTGTCACCAACCCCTATCTGATGAAAACAGACGTTCCTGGAGGCAAAAAAACATGAGCATGCCGCGAAAAGTGTTTAGCTGTCTGGGACTGTTCTTTGCGGCAATGCCGCTGCTGACGGCACAGAACCGCTTCCCGAAGCCGGATTTTACCAACGGCTATAAAGTACCGGAATTAAGTCCGCTGCCGACCGCCGCCTCGCCTCTGGAACGGGCGGTGCTGCCAATAGCGCCGTATCTGCAGTACGCGGCGCTGGCCATGCTGCTGATCTTCCTGATATTGTCCTGTTACTTTTTGTACCGTAAACGTTCCCGGCGCGGCGTTCTGGCGCTGTCGCTGTCGGCTGTCGCGTTTTTCGGGTTTATTGTCGGCGGCTGCATCTGCCCGGTCGGCTCCATCCAGAATATTGCCGCCGCCGTCTTCAACCCTGAATTTCCAATGTCGCCGGTCGTGCTGGGAATTTTTTTGCTGCCGCTTTTCTTCGCGCTCTTTGCGGGAAGAGTCTTCTGCGGTTCGGTCTGTCCGCTGGGCGCAATTCAGGAAGTCGTCAATTTCTATCCGTTGAAAGTCCCGCCGCTGCCGGACCGCATCCTCCGCACCATCCCTTTATTCTATCTCGGGTTCGGCGTGCTGGCTGCCGCCACCGGGATCGGGTTCATCATCTGCCGGTTCGATCCGTTTGTCGGATTGTACAGGATGTCCGGGCCGTTCTTCATCCTGACTGCCGGCGGCGGCCTGCTGCTGCTCGGGGTGTTTGTGGCGCGGCCGTACTGCCGTTACCTGTGTCCTTACGGTGTCCTGCTGGGCTGGCTTTCCAAACTTTCCTCCAGACGGGTGTCCATCACTCCGGATGAATGCATCCGCTGCCGGCTGTGCGAAGATGTCTGCCCGGTGGATGCGATCATGCCGCCGTCGCCGCCAAACGAGGACCGCGAACCGCTGCGCAAATCGCTGCGCCGGATAATACTGCTGCTGATACTGCTGCCGCTGACGGCGGCCGCGTCGGGAGTCACCGGATATTTTCTCGGGGCTCCAATCAGCCTGCTGCATCCGAAAGTCGAGCTTTACCGTCAGGTGAGCGCCGAGCTTGCCGCCGGGGACCGTCCGCAAACTGACGCATCGCTGGCTTTCCGTTCATCCGGAATCCCGGTGGCGAAACTTCAGCAGGAAGCCGGCGGAGTGGTCTCAAATATCCGCCTCGGCTCCTGTATTCTCGGGATCTTCCTGGCGCTGGCGATTATGGCCAGATTGTTTAATTTTTCCACGCGGCGCGAACAGAAGGATTATCAGGTGGAGAACAGTCTTTGCGTCTGCTGCGGCAGATGCTACAACGTCTGCCCGCGTGATAAACGCAACCGGATCGTGCTCAAAGAAGGCGGGTAGAGATGAATAAAGTCTCTATTAAAACCAGAAATATCATTCACCGGACCGCGCTGGCGGTGGTTGTGGTTGCCTCGGTATTTCTGCTGGCCGTGATTATGATCATGCTTCTCCAGTACCGTCAAATCAAACGCACCGAACCGCTGGATTCACCGGCGCTGGCCGGACTGCGCGGCCGCTATATCACGGAAGAACGCGGCAATGAACAGTTGAAAGAGCAGATCCGGCAGTTGGACCTGCTTTCGCGCCGCGCCTGGTTTACCGGGCAGGATCAACTCCATACCGGCGGATTTCTGATTATCGGCGGCATGATTGTAATGCTGACGGCGCTGCAAATCGCCGCCTCAACCCGTCCGTTTCCGGAAACTCCGCCGGGCGGCGTCACTTCAACCGACAGAGTCGCCGCCCGGGCCAGAACCGGCATTGCCGTCGGCGGCGGGGCCGTACTGCTGCTGGCTGTAATGACGGTTTTTCTGGTTAAACCCTTTGCGGCACCGGCTGGCGGCAAAGCCTACTCCGCCGTGAAAGCAGCGGTTAATCCTCAGCCCGCGGAAACGCCGGCTGCTCCTGAAGAATTTAACCGTAACTGGCCGTTTTTCCGGGGGCCGGACACCATCGGCTTGGCCGGGGACCGCAAACTGCCCGGCGGCTGGGACGGCAAAACCGGCAAAGGCATTCTCTGGAAGTCGGAAATCCCGCTGCAAGGCTACAATTCGCCGGTGGTCTGGGGCAGCCGCGTGTTTGTCTCCGGCGGCAATAAGCAGAGCCGTGAGATATACTGTTTCAGCGCCGCTGACGGCAAACTGCTCTGGCGGCTTGCAGCCGACAATATTCCGGGTTCTCCGGCGGTTCCGCCGGAAGTAGCCGAAGACACCGGCTATGCCGCTCCGACGATGGCGGCCGACGGCAAGCGGGTTTTCGCGGTCTTCGCCACCGGCGATCTGCTCTGTGCCGGCATGGACGGCAAACGGCTGTGGGCGGTGAATCTGGGAGTGCCCAAAAATCACTACGGCTATTCCAGCTCGCCAGTAATCGTTGACGGCAGGCTGATCGTCCAGTTCTTTGATGAAAACCGGCAGTTGCTGGCAGCCTTGAACCCCGCCGACGGCAAACCGGTATGGAGTGCCGACCGCAAAACCTCAATCTCCTGGTCTTCCCCGTCGGTGATTAACGCCGGCGGGCGCAAACTTATCGTAACCGTCACTTGTGACGCCGTGGAAGCTTTCGACCCCGCCAGCGGCAGTCCGGTCTGGCAGTTGAACTGCATGGGCGGCGAAGTCGGCACTTCCGCCGCTTATGCCGAAGGCCGGCTGCTGGTCGCCAACGATAACGCCTGCGCCGCGGCCATCAGCGCTGACGACGGCAAACTGTTGTGGAAAACTACTGAACTTACGCTGCCGGACGTATCTTCGCCGGTGGCATTCGGGGATGCAATGTACCTTTTCGCCAGCAGCGGCGTTGTCACTTGCGTTGACGCCGCCACCGGCAAAAAGCTGTGGGAAAAAGAGCTCGGCGCCGGCTTTTACTCTTCGCCGCTGCTGGTTTCCGGGCGCATTATTGTGTTCAATATGGAAGGCAATGCCTTCATCATCAAGCCGGACCGCGAAAAATACGTTCAGGAAGCCGCCTGGTCCCTGGGCGAAAAAGTCGTCGCCACCCCCGCCATAGTTGACGGCAGACTATATATCCGGACGGACAAGTTCTTATACTGCATCGGCGATACAGCGGAATAGGCTTACGGCCTGGTGAACAGCCGGTTTCTCAATACCGGATTCCACTTCACTGATGCCAGTTCGCTGGTAATTACCAGGTCGCCGCTTTCCGTCACCACGGTATGCGGAATCATAAATCCGTCCAGCAGTTTATAGTTGCGGAAAAGAGTGACCACCCTCTCGCTGCCGGACGGGCCGGCGTCCTGCTGCTCGATCGTCTTTACCAGCAAACTGCGCTCTTTGCTGATGAAAATAATTACCGGCTGAACCTCGTAACCGGCCAGCGGATAGCCGGTCAGCTTCCAGCAGTCTTCCCCGTCAATCATTTCGGAACCGTTCAGGATGGTTTTGGAGAATATGTCTTTAGTGCGGGAGTCCGGCGCCAGGTAAACCGCCTGGAACTTCAACTCTTCAAGTTCTTTTCCGGCGATTGGCCGCAGTCCGCAGCCGGAATCGTATTCCCAGCCGGTTTTGCCGTCACAGGCGATCACATCCGTGCCTTCCGCGTTCTTGAATTCGAACCGGATCTGGGATGGCGACTTGATGCTGACGATCAGTTCGCTCTTCTCTTTGTTGTTTGATATTGCATTATAGGTGAATACGGAAGTTTTGATGGATGGCAGTTTATGACCCGGGTCAGTCGCTTTTTCCATCTTCTCGAAAATCGACTCAGCGGAAGGCGGTCCGAAAATCGTCTGACAGCCGGTGACCCACAATGCGGCGGCAACTGCGATTAATACCAGTAAACGTTTCATTTTCTTCCTCCATGCTATATGCAATTTATTGTACTCTCTGATTTAAAATACCACAACGTCCGGCTAAATCAAGAATGCCGCCGAAAATCGGGTTATTCCGGACATTTTGGACACCCGTTGAACACATTCTGGACACCCGTCCTGGACAACATGTTTGTGTATATGGACCATTATGGACTCTATGGACTTGTACATTCTGGACACCCGTCCTGGACAACATGTTTGTGCATATGGACCATTATGGACTCTATGGATCTGTACATTTTGGACACCCTTCGAGCATATTGTTTTCATAAATTTTTCCGCTTCCAACACATTTTGGACACCCGTCCTGGACAACATGTTTGTGTATTTGGATCATTATGACCTGTACATTCTGGACACCCTTCGAGCATACTGTTTTCATAACTTTTCCCGCTTCCAACATATTCTGGACACCCGCTGAACACATTTTGGACACTGGTCCTGGACAACATGTTTGCGCATATGGACCATTATGGACTCTATGGACCTGTACATTCTGGACACCCTTCGTGCATATTGTTTTCATAACTTTTCCCGCTTCCAATACATTTTGGACACCCGTCCTGGACAACATGTTCGTGCATATGGACCATTATGGACACTATGGACCTGTACATTCTGGACACCCTTCGAGCATATTGTTTTCATAACTTTTTCCGCTTCCAACACATTTTGGACACCCGTTGAACACATTTTGGACACCCGTCCTGGATAACATGTTTGTGTATATGGACCATTATGGACTCTATGTACCTGTACATTCTGGATACCCTTCGAGCATATTGTTTTCATAACTTTTCCCGCTTCCAATACATTCTGGACACTTGTTCTGCATCCCGCAGTCGCGGGAGATGCTTCTCCCATCGGCCCCATCAGGCACATTCGCCCCATTTTTAATTTTAGAAAAAAGTCTACATATATGGCAGTTTTGTCAACGAAAAAATGCGCAAAGGATTTGAATGCAATATATTAGCGCTAACTTTTGCAGATCGCGAATATAAGCAGGCCGGTCAAAATCAGGGCCATCGCCGCCGCCTTGCCCCGGATGTTCAGGTCGCGGAAGTAATAGACCCCGATCCCGAACGTGACCAGGCAACTGCACCGGCGGATCAGTGACAGGATCGAAATCCTGGTATCCGGGATGCTGACGGCGTAGAAATAAAGCCAGTCGGCCAGAATCAGCAGCACGCCGGTCAGCGGAATCGACCAGCGCCAGATAAATTTCCTGCCGTCAGCGAACGCCGTCCGGCGAATCTGCCAGGCCGCCCCCAGTATCAGCACCAGGTCGACCGAAAACCAGAACTGCACCGTATTGCGGGGGATGTGAATTACGCCGAGCAGATACTTGTCGTAAAGCGCCGAGGCCGCGCCCAGCAGCGTGCCGAACAGGATCAGATGGACTCCCCGGTGACGCCGGAAAGAGATCCCCTCCATTTTGCCCATGACGGAAAAGAGATAATAGCCGCCGAAAATGCTCGCCATCCCCAGCGCCTGGACCGGACCGGGAAATTCGTTGTAGAGAAACAGACTGCCGATGAAAGTCCACAGCGGGGCGCTGGCCCGGACCGGCGAGGCAATGGAGATCGGCAGTTCGCGCATGGCATAGTAAACGCAAATCCAACTGGACCCGACCAGCAGCGATTTCAGCAGAATCAGCCACCAGTGCGTTCCGCCGCAGCGCGCAATGGCAAGCGCCTGTCCCGAAACGACTGCGCCGAACAGGAAAAAGAGCGTTCCCGACAACGTCGCGAAGAAGAGGACCGGCATCACCGAATTATCGCGTACCGCGTGTTTTTTGCACAGATCGTAAAAGCCGAGGCCGATGGCGGAACCCAGTATCGGCAACAGCCAGCCGGAAGCAACCGAATTCATTTCTATCCTTAAAAGTAAAAAATATATCCGGTAAATATACCACGTTTTCAGGCGAAAAACAGGGGATAAGAAGCAGTTGAATACGTTTTTTTACCACGGAACACGCGGAAAGGCACGAAATAAATCAATTTGCCGCCAATTCCACTTTTAAGCCTTTGATTACCTTCTTCGCTGGATGGCCTTTACTTTTGCCGGATTGATAAGACTGAGCGCGTTTACGGGCTTCCTTGCCCCATATTGTGTCCAGCTTACTGACCGGCGGGGCCAGGCGATCCTGTAAATGGCTGCAAAGCACCACCTGCTCTTTGGGCGGCAGCAGTTCAACTTCATGTTCAATTTGTGCCAGTGTCATAGGCATAATCCAAACTCCTTGTTTACCAATATATAAGATTATAGCAGTTAAGCATCAACTTTTCAAGAAAATAAAAATATGACAGTATGACAGATGGAAATTACATCTGAATAAAAGCAAATATTCATTCCCGCTACGGATTGGCGAAGAGGTAGATATTGCCGCCGGTATCGGCGATGATGATATTGCCGTCAACTACTGCCGGACTCGCGTTTACCGGGAGACCGGTTTCGTATTTCCAGCGTTCGGTTCCGGTATCCAGATTGATGATGTATAAGATTCCGGTTTTGTCCGCCACTACGGCGCTATTGTCGCAGACTACCGCTCCGGCATTGATTTCGCCGGCGGCCTGGAACTGTCCGAGTTTTTTCCCGGTTTTCCGGTCAATGAAGTGCAATATTCCGGCGTGATCGCCGGCAATAACCTGTTCGCCGGTTACCGCCGGGGGGGCGCTGAATTCCGCGCCGGGGTAAAACCAGAGGATTTTGCCGTCAGCCAGATTCACCGCGCAGAGCTCTTTGCCGTAATTGCCGACATAAGCGACGCCGTCCCGGATTGCGGGGGAACCGGGAATATAGGATTTCAGGTGTA
>CAIJKT010000428.1 GCA_903821255.1 uncultured Lentisphaeria bacterium
CCGTTGGCCTGGATGGTGTAGGAATTATAGCGTCCGTCAATCGTGCCGGTCGGCAGATTCACATTTGCATTCTGGATTGCCGTCTGAATTTCGTCAATCCCGATTTTCCATGAGGAAAGCAGCTTCGGGTCAAGCTGGATTCTGACCGCGTATTTCTTTGAGCCAAGAACTTGAACCTGGGCGACGCCGTCAATCGTCGAGAGCCGCTGTGAAATCAGCGTCTGCGCATAATAATCCAGCATGGACAGCGGCTGCGTCGGACTGGTCAGCGCAACATACAAAATCGGCTGGTCGCCGGGATTAAGTTTGAGGTACGTCGGCGGACTGGGCATATCCGCCGGGAGCTGCTTTAGCGTCTGCGATATTGCCGACTGCACATCCTGCGCCGCGGAATCAATGTTCCGGTCAAGACTGAATTGCAGAGTGATCGAGGTCGTTCCCAAAGCGCTGGAAGAGGTCATGGTGTCCAGGCCGGCGATGGTGGAGAACTGCTTTTCCAGCGGAGTGGCCACCGCCGAAGCCATTGTTTCCGGGCTTGCCCCCGGCAGGCCCGCCTGTACCAGGATTATCGGAATGTCAACATTCGGCAGGTCGCTTACCGGCAGCTTGGGATAAGACATCAGCCCGAAAATCAGCAGCCCCAGCGTCAGCAGCGTCGTCATCACCGGGCGCGTAATAAAGATCCTGGAGATATTCATATCCTGCTCACTTTTTCGCCGGGTTGTTCTCTACTACCGACAGACTGGATTGGACTTTCACCTTTGCTTCAGGATAAAGCCGGATGTGACCGTCGGTGACGACTGTGTCCCCGGCATTGATCCCGGATTTGATAATCGCCTCTTTCCCGGCAAAGCGTTCAATGATTACAGGCCGGATGGCAATAGTATCATCGGCGCGAATGATAAAAATATAACTTCCTTCCTGGCTGGTCTGCACCGCCTGCGCCGGCACCACGATTCTGTCTTTATCGACAGACATGGTCAGAACAACATCAACGTACTGTCCGGGCCAGAGTTTTCCGCTTTTGTTTTCAAAAGTCCCTTTCAGCCGGACGGTTCCGCTGTTGGTATTGATGTTATTATCAACGAACGTCAGTTCGCCCCGCTCCTGGACGCCGCCTTCCGCCGGAACTTTTGCATCAACATACAGCTTGCCGAGTTCCATATATTTCTGAATCATCGGCAAGTATGCTTGCGGAACTGAAAAACTGACATAAATGGGTTTGGTCTGGGCGATATTCATAATCACCGCGTCATTCGCTTTCATGACCGCGCCTTCGTAATTTATCAAATCTCCCACATGCCCGTCGATTGGAGACCGGATGCTGCAATATTCGACATCAAGCGTGGCTTTCTCCACATTCGCCTTGCTGGATCCGACCATGGCTCTTGCCGAATCGGCAATCGCCCGTATGCGCTTTGTTTCGTCAAATGCGCCGGCCCCGCGCTTAAGCAGTCCTTCTTTCATCTCCGCCTGACGTTCCGCATCCTCGTAAATCACAGCATCACGGGCCTGCGTCGCCTGCAATTGCTTCAGCGTCGCCTCGTAGGCACGTGGATCGATTTGCACCAGCATATCGCCCTTTTTAACATAATCCCCTGGCTTAATATAAATTTTCTTAATCGGGCCGGTGACCATGACTTTTATCGGCACTTCGCTGTACGCTTCAACATTGCCGAAAGTTCTGATTTCCAAAGGCATATCTTTAAGCACCGCCTTTTCCGCCATTACCGGAACGACCGGCATGGGCTGCTTGGCGGCTTCCTGTTTTGAGCAGCCGGCCTGGCAAAGCAGAAATGAACATATTGCCAGAACGGCAAACGTGTAGTTTAGAAGAATTAATTTAAATTTAATCAGTAACATAAATCTCTCCGATCCAAACCCGCCCGCATGGCCGGTAAATTAAAGATAATAAAACAGGAAGAGTATTATACTCAGAAATCTTACGATTTCAACAATAAATATGTTGCCAGAGCAACTGAATCATGGGAAACTGGCATTTCCTTTTCTGTGCTTTATTCAAAA
Organism: uncultured Lentisphaeria bacterium; assembly: GCA_903821255.1. Next base: position 2,026 of record CAIJKT010000428.1, read on the forward strand.
ATTGACGCAATTAAAGAGACTCCGATATTTTAAATTCATTATTTCAAACAACCAATAATCGCAGATTAAAAGCATATCTTTTTATGTGCGCAGGCTTGCAAATTTGCCAATAGCGAGTATGTTTTACGTCTGATTTGAACAGTTTTATCCGGGCGATTAGCTCAGTTGGCTAGAGCACTTGGTTTACACCCAAGGTGTCGGGGGTTCGAGTCCCTCATCGCCCACCATCTTTACCTATGCATGAATCCAGTCAACTGAGCTTGCCGCCTAAAAAAGTCCGAGTCCGACTGGACTATAAAGATCCTTTTTGCTGCCTAAGAAAAGTCTCTTATCCGAATCAGGCGCTTAAGGATATTGATATCACAAGATATTCCAGCAGCAAAAATAAAGAGCTTTGCAATTAGCAGAATGATCACAGTAAATTTCTTTTTTTTTTGCCGGAAAATGCATAACGTGATATTGACAAACAAGGGAAAAGAACATATAATATCTGAAACGTTTCAAACGGGTTGAAAAATGAGTGTAACAATCAAAGAGCTGGCACGACAATTGGACATTGCCCCGTCAACAGTAAGTATGGCGCTTAACGGGGACAGTATGATTGCGGAGAAAACCAGTCTCCGGGTCAAAGAGCTTGCCAGAAAATTAAATTATGTGCCTAATAATTTTGGACGCGGTTTGCAGTCTCGCAGAAGCCACCTGGTAGGCTATCTGGCGAATTCGTTTACCGAAACATTTTTCAATATTCTTTCGCAGGGTATTTGTGAAACCGCATCTATTGCTGACTTTGGCGTGTTGACGGTAATGAATACTAAAGACCGTGAACATCTTAGGAATAACATTCAAATTCTTCTGGAAAAGAACGTTGAAGGCGTGATTGTAACGGGACAATACGCGCACATAAAAGACCATTTGATTGCCATTGAACAGCGCAATCTCCCCATGGTTTTTTGTTCGTCTGCGGATAGCGGCAAACATCCTCATGTCATAATAGACGATTTCAAAGCCGGACAAATTTCGGCAAAACATCTTATTGAGCTGGGACATCGGAGCTTCGCCTGCAGCGGACTATATCCGGAGCGCCTGGTCGGTAATCGCAGCGCAGTCGCAGAGGCCGGGCTGCCCGAACCGGAGGTCTTTTGTTCACTTGAAACCCTTGAACAAATCATGCTTAAGAAGAAAGTAACCGCAATAATAGCTTATTCAGATATGGAAGCTATACAGATCAAGCATTTATTGAGCAGGCTTGGAATGTGTATCCCCGACGATGTGTCGCTGATTGGATTTGACGATTTGTGGTTTGCTGAACTGGAAGAATTCTCTTTTACCACAATAGCGCAACCTAAATTGGAAATCGGGCGGCAGTCAATGCAACTGCTGATGGACATAATTAATGGAGCTTCCGCAAAAAATCGAATACTGGAAGCGGAATTGAAAAAAAGAAACAGTACGGCGAAGGCTCGTTGTTGATGTTATGAAGAGGTTTTAAAACTCATAAATATCAGACCATAAAACCAATAAACCAGAGGTAAAAAAATGAAATGTCAAGAACAGGAACGGAAGATGAGTCCTTTGAGTTTTACACTCATTGAACTCCTGGTGGTGATCGCTATCATTGCCATTCTGGCGGCAATGTTGCTGCCGGCGCTGGGTAAAGCCAGGGAAACGGCTCGCGGAATCGGATGTGCCAATAAACTGAAACAGCTCGGCACCGCAACAGCTTTTTACGAAAATGACTGGAACGGTTTTTTTCCGCCGAATAGTGATACTTCCGTGCTGAATGGCAGATGGCCGCTCAAGTTGATGACATATATGCAGAAAAATACTCCGTCATGGTATGGTTCCGTCTCCGCGCCCAAGATGGATTTTTACTGCACGTCCAATCTGGTATCGCCGTTCCCGAATTTTGTTCATTCTGATTACGCCACCAATTATGCGTGGAATTTCACTCTTATGGCAATTTCACCGAACCTGGTCAAGAACAACATCTTGAAAAAACCAAGCAGAAGCGGATTGTTCTGGGATGGCGGCGGCCTTAATGGCGCTATGGGACTTGTCGGCAATCCTACGAATCAGTATATGGCGAACGGTACCTGGAGCATCAGGCCGGTGGACGCGCCCGCATCCAATACAATCGGGTTCAACCATAACAAAACCGCGAATGTGCTTTATGTTGACAAGCATGCAAAAACTTCTGTTAAGCCGCAGGATTGCCCGAATCCGGCCACCAGCAGCAGCGGGGCTTTTGCCGCAGGCGGTCCCGGAGTTTACAGCAGCTCCTATCTATGGCTATAATATAAGTAACGGACTTGCGCACGGCGGGAAAGCCTGCCGTTTTTTTAATATTACAAGGTTTTTAATTTTTTCAGGGAGGAATTATGAGGATGCTAAAGATTTTTTTCGCGGTCATTGTTTTTGCGCTGGCAGGCATGACTGTTGCCGGCGAGATCAGTACTTTCGACGGCAAGCAGGGTGCGGATGAAATAGCTCAGGGCTGGCAGAAAAATAAGTTTTTGGGTCAGGGGCAAACTGAATTGGTGTCTGACGATAAAGGTGGTCTGTCATTAAAATTGACCAATGACATGAACGTTACTAAAAAAGTGATGCAGGTGTATGCTTGCACCAATTCCCCGGTCGCCGCCGGGGAAAAATTAAAAGTGTCTCTGCGGATGAAAGGCAAAGGCGGCTATACTGCCGGGCTGTATTGTTACACTAAAAAATCAGGGCCTTATATCGGCTGCCAGGTTAAAGAATTGTTCCCGGGGTATCTGACAATAGATTCTGCCGACTGGGAGAGCCATTCTTTTGAATTTACTGTTCCTGCTGAGACGTTTGGCGGCCTGGAGATAGATATGGTCAGGGTATTTTTCTCCATCGGTTCTGGTGAAATAACTATTGATGATGTGGAATTTACGAGAATCAAACCGGAAATAAAGCCTGATATTGTTTTGAAAAATGATAATACGGAAATCGCATTTGCTTCGGCTAAAGATGGTTTTTCCTGTCTGAAGATAGCCGATGTTAAAAATAAAACCAGATTCGTCTTCCCTGAACTTTCCGCACAAAGCAGCGGTCTGTGGCGGCTCAACTTCGTGAAGTCAGGGCAGCCGGACAAGCCTGCCCTGACCAATCTGTCTCCCGCGACTGCCGCCGGTTCCAGTCAGAAACTTGCTGACGGCACGGAGCAACTGACGCTGACCTGGAAGAATATGGCGCTGGCCGAAGAGAAAAATGCGGTGGATGTCACCGCTACAGTTTTGCTGAAACCTGATGGTGAAAGTGAATGGCGGATTGATGTTCAGAATAAAAGCTCCCGGTACGGTTTACGGGATGTTGAATTTCCGGTGTTTTTGACAATTGCCGCGCCAGGTACGGCGGATGTGGTTTTTCCCGGCGGCGTACTGGGTGGTATCTTGAGAGAAAAAAACCGCAATTCCGGCTTCTTCGTTTATCCTACCGAAAGCTGGGCGCTGCATTTCATGTCGTTTGTGACCGGCAATAAAGGCCTTTATATCGGATTACATGATCCGCGGCAGCGGCCGAGCGAAGCTAATCTGTCTGACGGGCAGGATTTGGTGTTCAGGCAATTCCCGGATAATATGGCACAGCCGGGGACAGGCTATAAATCTGATTTTCCGGTTGTCGTGAAACTGCATGACGGGGACTGGTGGAAAGCTGTGAAAATTTACCGTCAATGGGTGACAACCCTGCCGCGCTGGTACAATAAACCGCTGTCCGAGAGAAATCTGCCGGCGGCATTTATGGACGCAGGCATCTGGATGTGCATGTGGCAGTCGCCTAAAGCTGTCGCTGAAATCGTGGTTAATGCCGAGAAGTATTTTCAGGTTCCCGCCGGAATTTTCTGGTGCGAATGGGGACAGCATAAATTTGACCGCAATCTTCCGGAATTCTTCCCGTTCCGTCCGAATATGGTTGAATCGGTGAAGAAGATGGAGGAAAACGGCACGGCGGTAATGCCGTACACCAACGCATTGTGCTGGGCGAAAGATAATAAGGAGTTCACTTCGGAGCCGGTGCAGAACGGGCTGGTCATGGATTACAGCGGAAATCCTAAAATTCAAAATTATGGTGCAGGTATTGGAGTTATGTGTCCTGCGTATCCGATGTGGAGAGAGAAAATACTTGAAATCAACCGTAAACTGATCGGCGAAGCCGGGATCAATACTGTTTACTGGGACCAGGTAGGCGCATCGTTCCCGTTGCACTGTTTCGCAAAAAATCATAATCATCCCGCCGGCTGGAATCATTGGGTGGCTGATTATAATTCCCTGCTGGTGCAGACCAGGAAAGATATTATCGGCAATAAGCAGGTTGCATTGACTACCGAAAGCGGACCGGATGCCTATGATTTTGACGGCATGCTGAACTGCTGGTGGAATAACTCTTATAATTCGCAGAATGCCATCCCGCTGACGGCGGCGGCATTGTGCGACCGGGTGCGTTATTTGGCGATTACGCCTGATAAAATCCAGACTTTTCAGGCGTATGTAATGATTCAAGGGCGGTTCTTCCTCTGGGGCATGCCTTCACCGGTACACCACCGGGAATTTGAGCAGAACAATTTTCCATGCTCAGATGTGGAAAGAAGCAAGGCGCATGAAACACTCAAGCAGATGGTGCGCTGCCGTTTGGCCGCTAAGAAGTTTATGGTTTACGGCGAACTCATGGGCGAACTTAAACCATCCAACGTCCTGCCTTCAGTTTCCGCCGTATTTGACTGCATAACGGTAAAGGATACAGTGACTTTTCCGGCGGTGCGCGCTTCGATCTGGAAACATGCCGATGGCGACCTGGGGATTGGCATCATCAATTTCTCCGGTTCCGCGCAGACTTTCAGCTTCAAACTGGATACCGCGCAGTATTCAGATCAGAAA
>CAIJKT010000429.1 GCA_903821255.1 uncultured Lentisphaeria bacterium
AATAGTTGCCATAATTTATCTTTATGATAAATGGACTACAAAGCAAGATGAACTAAAAAAGAAGCAAGCTGAAGTATCAAAATTTCAGGAGGAACTTAGAAAATCAATATCTGAGGGATATGCTGAAGAACAATCTAAAATACAAGCAATGCGCACGGCGCTTGACTCTGAAAACATTTCACGTGATAAAAAACTGGGAATCATTAAGCAACTAAAGGATCAAATACCAGGTTATACGGCTCAGCTTGATGCCGAGGGAAATGTAATACGTGAGAATAAAAGAGCTATTGATGATTATATGATTTCACTTGAGAAGTCATTAAAATTCAGGGCAGCGGAAAAGGAACTTGCAGCTGTATATGAGAAAATATACAATATGCAAAAACTTTTACCAAAGGAAGGTGAAAAAACCGGAATAATGGCCGATAACTTACAAAAGCCAAAATCCGGTAATTTTCAGTTCAAATCTAGTGCAATTAATGAAAATATAAAAACGCTTCAGGATCAGGCAGACTTGATAAAAAAATATATTTCAGGTGAAGGATTATTTGATCCCGGAAAGGATAAAAAAGATAAAGCGGAAAAACAGGAATTCGATGCCGCAAAAGCATTTCAAAAAGAAATATTGTCTATTCATGACCAAACGTCAAAATTATTAATTCAGCAACAGGAAGATAGTCTTCAAAAACGTCTGGCAGAAATTGACCTGGAGAAAGAACTTGAAATTCAGAAAATACGCGAGAAGGAAGTTGCCATAATTGAGGCTTATAATAAATCGCATAAAGATGATAAGGGTTTTAAATCTTTATCAACTAAGCCTGGCGATATCAATAACTCACTTTCGACTATTGACCCCAATCAGGCCAAAACGCTGAACGATGAGGAACTGGCACTTATAAATGCCTACGGAGCTAAAAAAGTAGCTGCCACTGATAAGTGGACACAGGAACTGCTGACACTTGCCACTAAATATGGAGACGAGCGAACTAAAATAGAGGAGGAATATGATAAGCGTATTCAGAAACTTGCTGAAAATGGTTTCATTGTACAGGCAACACAGGAAGCAGAGATAAGAGATAAAAAAATCAGTGCCATTTCCACCTCCTTAATACAGGAAACCGACCTTTATAAAATGGCCACCGGTAAACAACTTCAGATATCGAAAGAACTTACAGCCGCTTTAATTGCAGAGCTCGAGAAGCGAATTCAGGCCTCTGATACCATCAACTCGGAAGATGCCGATAAAATGCTTGAGAAACTCCATAAAGCAGATTATACGGTAAATAAAACCGATAATCCGTTTGCCGATCTGATTGATGGCGTGGCCAAGTATAAAGCTGCCAGAGAAGAGCAAAGCAAAACAAATACTCAGGACGATTTAGAGGGATTTGTATTGCTGGAAGATGCCGCTAATAAGGCTCAAAAGGCAACTTTAGAAGCCGCCTCCGGAGCGTTGCAGGGAATTGGTTCTATCATTTCAGAAGTAGTAAATACACTTGACTCACTTGGTACATTGTCTGAAGCTGACAAAAAGACGGCTAACGAGGTTATCGGAATGGTATCGGGCGCTGCTAATTTAGCTCAGGGACTTGCCACCGGAAATCCGATAGCTATTATTTCAGGTGCTATTCAATTGCTGTCTAATGCGTATCAGTTATTTGACGTAGAATCGAAGAAAATAGCGGATAGAATTGCAGCCGATCAGGCAGCATTGGATAAATTGACAGCCGCCTACGAAAAGTTGAACGATGCCATGCAAAAATCGTATAGCAGTGAAAAGGCGTCCTTATTATTACAGGAAAAACAAAATCTGTTAGACCAAATAGCGACTAAGGAGAAATTGATTAAAGATGAAAATGATAAACGCGATAAAAGAGAAGCTAATTTAGATGTTCCCTTGGTTGGTTGGATTGGATATTTAGCGAGTTCGGATGCTGATGACAATAAAATAAAACAATATGAAAAAGATATTGAAGACCTCAAAAAAAAGATAGCGGAACTTGATCCTGCTGTTATTGAGGCACTAACCGGAACATCGCTAAGTACTGCAATTGATGACTTCGCAAACGCTTATGCCGACGCATTTACCAGTGGTGACGATGCCGCTGTTAAGTCAGCCAATTTAGTAAAAAATATTTTCAAAACAGCATTAATTGAAGGTCTGAAAAATTTACTCAATGATGATGTTCAAAAGTTAATGAAAATGGTTGCTGATGCTATGGCCGACGGAATTTTAACCGATGCCGAAAAAGCGGCTATTCTAGCACAGAAAAAAATACTTGATGATAAAGCAGCAAAAGATCAACAAGCATTTCAAGACTTGGGTCTTAATGATACCGCCGCCAAAGGCATTCAGGGCGATGTAAAAAATATGACTGAGGATACAGGCAGTGCACTGGTGGCTCAAATAATAGCAATGCGCCTGAACGTGGCCGAGATTGTGAGTGGGTATAAGAACTCGGCTGAGATAATGACTAAACAGTTGGCATTACAGCAGGAAATAGCCGACAATACGGCCTTTTGCCGGAAGCTGGAACGAATGGATAATACACTGGAATATATACGCATTAACGGAATAAAAGTAGTATGAACGGACTTTGGACACTGAATGGGGTTGACCTATACGATGCTTATGGAGCGGCTATTTTGAAGGGAAGTTATAACGACCTACTTGCTCCGCCCATGCCGCGCAAACGGCTGGAATATGACTATGTGGATCAGGACGGTGTGGCAGTTGATACTACCAGTGCGCTGACGTATGAGGCCAAACGGTTTACACTCAAACTCGCGCTTAAGGGAAGTAATCATACTCAGTTCTGGAGCCGGTATAACGCGCTGTTCGGTTTCCTATCACAAGCTACCAGTTTCGATCTATATGTAGCAGATCTGAATAAGACATTTACGCTGCTTTATGAGGGGGTAGCGAAAACAGAAAAGCTAACGCCTATAAACTCCGGGACAGGAAATGTATTTGCCACCTTTGAAATAAATGTACTTGAGCCATTGACGGAGACAATTGCATCGAGCAGTCCGGAATTGATTGTATCATCTGGTGCAGGAACTTTTGTATATGTAACCGGGACAAGCCCTTTTGAAATTATTGACGATAAATTGTACTTAAATTTAGATTAAAATGAGCCAATTAAGAATAATAACAGAGAGTGATCTGGATCAGGCATTATCGGGCAAAGCTGATAAATTAGAACTTAAATCCATCACTACACAGCCATCGACTCATGTTGTCGGGGATTTATACTATAATTCAACCACGAATTTAATTTACGAATACAAACGTCATAATGGTAGTATCTATAGTTGGGGTAGTGGTGCAACTCCCGAACTTGGAGTAATCTATGTTTTTGATGTGGCTAATTACATGTTCCATGCAGGACAAGGACTAATAGAGATAAAAGAAAGTGCTGCACCTATACCATCAAACGTATTATCTTATGACAGTGATGCAGGAACTATTGACTTGGGTACAATTGATTATGTCACATCGCTAGGAGGCAACACCTTAAACCTTTATTCGGACAATGATTTATTAATCGGTTCAGGTTTTCAGAACGCAGATGATTTAATTGACGAATATACTTATGCAACTTATTCGAGAATAAGTTTGTCAAATACCGGACAAATAGACTTAAAATCTGTAGATTATGACAATGAGTTATTAACTTCAATGACAATAGATAACTCCGGTATAACATTGAATGGTAACACAATTTTAGCCGATGGGTCTACATTTGATATTTCAAATGGATTTAACTCTATAACTTCGCTAATAGATGACACACCAACCGGATTATTAGATTATCTATTTTTAAGTGGTTCAGCAGCTTATTCCACATCAGCAGGAACGGCAAACAATTTGAATGCAGGTGGGACTATTGGAGATTATCAGTTTTCAGAATTAGAGTCCGTTTTGAGCAGCATTTATGAGGGTAATGGTTTTGAAATTAATGTAGTTGATAA
>CAIJKT010000430.1 GCA_903821255.1 uncultured Lentisphaeria bacterium
GCGTTATATCGTGCGCTGGGTAAATCCCGCCTGCCGTTCGCGATTCCGTCATGGATTTTCACCATACTGGCAAAAACCGGGGATATCATCGGCAAAGTACGCGGCAGAAGATTCATTTTCGACTCTGATGCGTTGAATAAGATATCCGGTTCTGCTTGGCTTTCCTCATCTAAAATCGAGCGTGAGTTGAAATTCAAAGCGGAATTTTCACTGGAAAAATCGCTTCCGCAGATGATTGAACAGATTGAAAATGTACCGCCGCGTAAATAAGGATACTGAACTGTGCTTATTTTTTTATCTTTAATCGCCGGAGCCGCTGGAGCCTGGCTGGTGGCAAGCCATGGTCATATTTTCGGGCTTCTGGATGAACCCAACCACCGGAGTTCCCACACCAAGGCAACCCCGAAAGGCGGCGGCATCGGGATTCTTGCAGCACTGGTTATTGCCGTTCTGGGACTGAAACTTAATTTTCTGGTCTGGCTGCCGGCAGTCATACTGTCCCTGGTGAGTTTCTATGGAGACCGGCTCCACATGTCAGCCAAGCTGAGACTGGCGTTGCAGTTTGCCTGTGCCGGATTTACAGTATGGACGGTTGTACCACTGGGCATGAGTACTGTGTGGCTGATGATATTCTTCATCTTTTTTATTGCAGGGACAGCTAACTACTACAATTTTATGGACGGAATCAACGGTATTGCCGGAATAACCGGTCTGGTCGGATTCGGACTGCTGGCGTGCTATTCCTGGAGACTGCCTGATGTAATCGCCAATTTATGCCTGTGCCTTGCCGCCGGATGCCTTGGTTTTTTACCATTTAACATGCCCCGGGCCAGAGTGTTCATGGGTGATGTGGGCAGCATTTTACTTGGGTTTGTCTTTGCCGCAATTGTAATGATTCTTGCAGATTCCGCAGCAGCATTTATATGCCTGGCTTCATTCATTTTTCCATATTATGCCGATGAATTAATCAGTGTCTTAATCAGGCTGAAAAAACGAAAAAATCTGCTGGAGCCGCATCGCGGACATCTCTATCAACTGCTTGCTAACGAATTAAAAATTCCTCACTGGAGGATATCAGTATGCTACGGCATTATTCAGCTTGTCATTGCCGCCGGATCAATATGTCTTGAAAAATCACATCCTGTGTACCTTTGCTTGTGGCTGGCTGGATTTTTATTCTTTTTTGCCCTGGCTTATTACATTGCGATAAAAACTATAAATAGTAAAAGTACTGATCCAATTGAATCGAAATAATGTTATTTCCTTGAAATTTCCAGGAAATGCCTTCTATTCATATAGTGTTAAGATTTATGGTAAAACAGAGGATAGCGGTTAAAGATGAAAGTTAAAGTGATGAATATTTTAATGTTTTTTTATAATTTTATCCGGCAGCATCAGCGCCTGCGCCGGATGTTAATCGTATCCGGACATATTATCGGCTCGGCAATATGTTATTACTGCTCATTCCTTTTGCGTTTCGATGGCAGAATTACTGCCGAACTCTCCGTACTGCTGTTTGAAACTCTGCCCATATACATACTGATAACCGTACTGGCGCTGGCGCTGTTTAAACTTCACTCCGGGTTATGGTCTTATTTCAGCATTGATGATCTATTGAGAGCGGTTTATGCTTCATTATCGGCAAATATCACTTTTGCATTCTTCATTTATCTTATGTACAATTTGTCTTTCAGCAACTTCCCGCGATCCGTTTTTGTATTGAATTTCATTTTGCTTACGTTGTGGATAGCC
>CAIJKT010000431.1 GCA_903821255.1 uncultured Lentisphaeria bacterium
AACCTCGACTAAATGGACCAAAACCACTTGTGCTACCATTACACCACGGGGTAAAATCCGGGGATCGGTAAACAACTCCCGGAACTGGGTATAAAAGTTAATCCATTTTCGAAAAAATTCCATTCATAAATCAAATTTATAAGCGAAATTATCAAGAAAAGCACTATATTACAAATTCAGAATTCAGTGGACAGGAGTCGGAATTCAGAATAAAGACAGTTGAAGCGTGAAGACTGGAGCCAGGCGGCAAGCTCAGTTGGAATGGATATAAAAGGTAAAAAACATTAAATAATAGAGCCGGCGGCAGAACGGCAGTAAATACGGAGACGCAATGCATCCTATATTTTTGGAAATCGGTTCGCTGTCCATCAGATGGTACGGCATCATGGCCGCGCTGGGCTTTCTGGCGGCGGTTTTTCTTGTCAGCTATAACCGGAAAATTGCCGGAATGAGCCGCGACCAGGCGACGACGCTGGTGTTCATCGGGGTGTTTGCCGGCATCATCGGGGCGCGGATCGCTTATGTCATCCAGTTCTGGGAAGCCCAGAAATACAACGAAAATCTGCTGGAGATATTCCGCATCGACCGCGGCGGGCTGGTTTTTTACGGCGGCTTTTTCCTCGCGGCGCTGTGCATTATTTTGTACTGCCGTAAAAACAAGTTTGACGTGCTGCGGGTGCTGGATGTTGTCGCCCCCGCCCTGGCGCTGGGACACATGTTCGGGCGCATCGGCTGTTTCCTGAACGGCTGCTGCTTCGGCAAGCCGACCGAGTGCTTCCTGGGCGTGATCTATCCGGCCGGCAGTCCGCCGGACCACATGCACCCCGGCCTGCCGCTGCATCCGGTGCAGTTGTATGAAGCATCCGCCAACCTGATCCTGTTCGCTGTCATGTTCTATCTGGTAAGGAATACCAGACGCGGCATCACGACCGCCTCTTATCTGATCGCCTACGGCATGCTCCGTTTCATGGACGAATTTTTCCGCGGCGACCACACCGACGCGATAGCCGGATATTTCACCAGGGCGCAGGCCATCGGAATGCTCCTGATTCCGGCAGGCATCATTCTCCTCATCTATTTCATACGCTATGACAAAAAAAATAATAAAACTGCACGTTGAGCCGGAGCACGCCGGCAAGCGGCTTGACCTGCTGCTGGCGGCGATGCTGCCGGACTGTTCGCGCTCGTATCTGCAGAAGCTGATTAAAAACGGCGCGGTGCGCTGCGGCGATGCCGTCTGCACCGCCCAGCGTTCGCCGGTGAAAAGCGGCGGCAGGATCATCATCGAAATCGAGGAAGCCGAATCCAGTGTGCCGGTCGGCGAGAATATAGATCTGCCGGTGCTGTATGAGGACGCTTCGCTGCTGGTGATCAACAAACCGCCGGGCATGGTGGTGCACCCGGGGGCGGGCAACCATACCGGCACCGTGGTCAACGCCCTGCTGGGCCGCAATCCGGAACTGGCGGATGAATTGTCCATGGATGAGTCGCGGCCGGGAATCGTGCACCGGCTGGACAAAGACACGTCCGGCTGTCTGGTGATTGCGAAAACCCCGCAGGCCCAGTTCAAGTTGTCGCGCTCTTTTGCCGAGCGGGAAGTCGCCAAAACCTACGCCGCGCTGGTCCGGGGCATCCCCGTCAGGAAAACGGAGAAGATTGTCACGCTGATCGGGCGGCATCATGTCAACCGGCAGAAAATGGCCGTCACCGAACGCAACGGACGGGAAGCCGTGACGGTTTACGAGGTGCTTAAATGCGGTAAGATTGAAGGCGTCCAGGTCAGCATGTTAAGCGTAAAGATTCTCACCGGCAGAACGCACCAGATCCGGGTGCATATGGCGTATAAAGGCTATCCGGTGCTGGGCGATACCGTGTACGGCGGCGTCCAGAAACTGAAAGTCCCGAGGCAGATGCTGCATGCCTGGAAACTGTCTTTCCCGCACCCTGAAACCAGCAGAATGATCTCCTTCGAAGCCCCCCTGCCCGATGACTTTATCGGCTTCATGGATTCAATCACCTGACACAACTGACTTGCAGTTGCCGGAAATCGCCATGAATTAATTTTTCAATTTGAATTTGCCTGACTCTGAAGTAACTTTTCATTATGGACAACATATTTCCAAAAACAATCAGCCATGTGGCGATAATATCCCCGGCAGGCCCCGCCGACAGGGCGCGGATCGAAGCCGGGGTTGCGCTTCTGCACAGTTGGGGGCTGCGGGTCACTGTCATGCCGCATGTCTTCAGCGGGACGCGGGAAGGTTATCTTTCCGCTTCCGCCGCCGAACGTCTGGCCGATCTTCACGCCTGCTGGCATGACACAAGCATTGATCTGGTGATCTGCGCCAGAGGCGGGTTCGGCTCGGCGCATCTGCTGCCGGAAATTGACTGGAGGCTGCTGCGTTCACGTCCGCTCCCGCTGATCGGTTACAGCGACATCACCGCGCTGCACCTGGCAATGCTGAAAATGGATGCCGGAATACCGGTCGCCGCGCCGATGGCGGCGAAACTTCATGAAGCATTCATTGAAAACCCGTTCGCGCAATACACCGCGGATTACTGCCGCGCGGCCATGCTCGGACTGCCGGTGCGGATTAAGAGCCCGGACGGCGGCAATCCCGTCAGGATCATCAAGCCCGGCTGCGTCGAGGCGCTGCCGCTCCCCGCAAACCTCGCGGTAATGGTGACGCTGTGCGGAACAGAATATTTTCCGGACGTTGCCGGCAGGGTGCTGATCCTGGAAGATTTGAACGAGCCGCCTTACCGCATTGACCGCTATCTGACGCAGTTGAAACAGGCCGGCGTACTGTCTAAATGCGCCGGAATCGCGTTCGGGGATTTTCTGGACTGCGGCGCGCATGATGAGCTGCAGTTGATTTTCCATAAAGCGGCGGAGGCTGTCAGCGGCCCGGTCATTACCGGATTTCCGTTCGGACACGGCCTGCCGGTAGTAAGCATCAGCATGAACCGCCGGATAAGAATCACCGAATCCGGAACGGTCTTCATCGGCGAATAATCAGTCCTTCACCGGGCCGATTCCCGGCTTTGGCATCTGCTTATCCTTGTGGTAATCCTCATTGTTCGGAAACAGTTTCCTGGCAATTTCCAGATTCCGCAGCGCCTCGGCATCCCTGCCCTGCGCTTTCTGCAGCATGTAGAGCCGGAAGTAGATGAAAGAGCGCTGCGGTGAAAGCACCCTGGCTCTATTGTAGAAATCTTCCGCCGCGTCCGGATACCCCCGCGCCAGCATGAAATCCGCCGCCGCCGCCCACGGGAAAGGCGAATACGGCCTGATCTCAATGCAGTTTAACAGTTCGCGCTTGACCTGTTCCGGGGTGACACTGAAGTATTCTTCGCGTGACTTGCCCTGCGGACTGCATAAATCGTTCAGCCGGGAAAACGCATAATCGGCTTTCAGCAGATGGAACCCGCCGCAGGCGGCAACCAGTCCGGCGACCAGCAGCGCCGCCGCGGTAAACAGATTGACCGGAAGCGTTGAAGCTGATTTCTTTACGCCCGCAGGCGTTTTCGCTTTTTCATCCGGAACCGTCATCGCCACCATCAGAACCAGCGCCGTCGCCATGGACGCCGGGATCTGCAAATTCACATCCATCAGCGAATGAATAAAATAGGCCGTCAGGCCGAAAAACACATAACTGTCCGGTGAAGCAAACAGCGATTTCCTGGCGGTACTGTAGATTTTACCGGCAATCTTCACCAGCGGATAGACTATCGCCGCGAGACACGCGGCGAAACCGGCAATTCCGGTCTGCGACAGAAAATCCATCAGAATATTGTGCGCGGTATGCGGCGCTTCCTTCGACACGGTCAGCTTCAGCAGCATGTGGTCATGGAAGAAATCCCCCCAGCCGGTCCCCAGCCACGGGTGACTGAGAAACATCAGAAACGAGGTGTAGACATAATCAAACCGCACCAGCATCGAATGAAAACCGCGCCCGGCGTAAGCAATATACAGCGCACCGCCAATAATCACTGCCGGAACCAGCACAAATACCGCAATGCGGATTCCTTTGCGCACCGGAAAGATCATAATGAAAATCACGCAGGCGATTATCAGCGTCAGAAACGCCCCGCGGCTGCCGGTCGCGAAAAAAACCATGCCCGTCAGCAGCGCCAGCGCCGGCATGAAAACCGCCCGGGATATCTTGCTGGGCTCGATTCTGCCGCAAAGCCGCCAGCATAAGCAGAAACACAGCGGCATGATCAGCAGCAGATAACCGGCCAGCGAATTGCAGGAGGCGAAAGTGGAGAAAACCCGGGTGTCCCAGACCCGCGATTTTAAATCTCCGCTCATGCTGTTGCCGTACTGCTGCTCCTGGGCTTCCACAAATTTGCGGGTTTCCTCAAAACCGGAGAACATCTGTTCAATGCCCAGAACCACCGTCAGCGCGGCCCCGATGAAAATGCTCCACAGCACCGCCTGCTTGAATTCCGGCAGACTGGACAGCATCAGCCAGACGGCCGCGCCGAACGCGGCAAACCCGAAGATATGCACCACATAGACTAGCACATAATCCACCGTGCTGGCGTTGACCGCCCCGATAATCGAGACGAACGCCACCAGCAGCCACAATGCCGTCACGGTAAACGCCGTCCGCGAATCCTGGAACCGCACCGGAAAAACCACCAGCGACAGCAGCAGCAGTCCCCCCGACACCATCGGAAAAGATATCGCCGGCCAGGTGATGATCATCCAGGAAAAAGCATCCGGAGGATAATATGCGGCCACTTCCGGCAATCCCGCCAGCGTTCCGAATTTCAGCGGCAGCAGCACGATTACAATGATTATCATCCAGGCAACAACATTGCGTATGAAACTCATGAACAATCCCTGTCAGTTAATTTTATAGTTCAAACAGTAATATAACGGACATAAAAACTCAAAGCAAACCGGAACCGGATATTTCCCAAGTCAGTTTAAATAGTACCGCAAGCATCCACACTTGATGACGCCGCTAATTTCGGTTGCGAAGCCTGTTAATAGCTGTAAAGCAATCTGCTGCCGGGCTGCACATTGGCATTTTCTTGTATCTGCTATATGTTAAGTCTTGTAATTTGAGAGGAGTGAAATGCCGGTAAATAAGAAACAGCTTCAGCGACTTGTCAGAATTGTTGCGCTATTAAAAGAGAACCGCTACCCGAATTACAAAACGATTGCGGCTAATTTGCGTCATGCGAACATTCTTGAGGATATGGATGCAATCTGCCGCAAAACTATTTTACGCGATATTAAGTTACTCAAGGAAGAGTTTAATGCTCCAATACGGTTTAACAGCCAGCAGAACGGCTACTATCTGACTCATAAGGGCTGGAATCCTGACCTGCCGCATTTTCCGGAAGAATCTGAAATGCTGGCCGCTGTTCTCGGTGCGCGCCTGGCGGAAGAGATTTTCCCGGAACCGCTTTGCGGCGAAATACGCAGAGCGGTTGATTTTCAGTTAACCAGCAGTAATCCGGATTTTCTTGATTCAGCTCAAATCAGTTCGCTTATTGTGGTGCCGCGTTTAGTAATTGAGATCAATCCAGATATCTTTATGACCGTATTCAGGGCATGGCAGAATCATGAAGCAATTAACATTGTTTATGAGGCCGTTAACGGCTCCAAGACCGAACGCTTGATAGAACCGCACATTATGGCGTTCTATGACCAGGCATGGTATATCAAGGGCTGGTGCCGCTTGCGGAATGAAGTCCGGTCTTTCGCCATTCACCGGATTGATAAAGCCGAACCGTCAGGACGCTTCTTTGAGTCTGACCAGGAACTTATCAAGCGTGTCGGCAACGGAGATTTTCTCCAGTATGATAAAATCGAAAACATCGAGATTATCTGCGAAAATGAGCTTAAAAGTTTTCTTGAAGCCAAGCCATTCCACCCTTCTCAAATAATAAAACATTATGATAATGAACATATTCTGCTTTCAATCCCCGCAGCACCCGAACATGAAATCGTAAAATGGGTCATGTATCAGTCCGGCAAAGCAAAACTGGTCAAGCCTCACGCGCTGATTAAAAAAATTCATGAAAAATCACGAATTTTAACCGAAATGCATCACCCATTGTCATGATGTGACTCAAAATGTCCCACCATATGAGTTATAATTGATAACAGTTAGTAAAATAGCGACCGTTCACGACTTGTTGTTTGTTGTTACTTGTTTTGTCAGTTCTTGATTGCGGGGTTGCATTCTGTCTGAAATCAAGAAAAAAGATTTTACCGTCCTGAAGGTTGAGTGTGGAC
>CAIJKT010000432.1 GCA_903821255.1 uncultured Lentisphaeria bacterium
TGAATTAAAAAATGGGAAAATAATTGTAACCGTTGATAAGCCTTTTTATAAAGTTATAGAATTCCCGCAAATCAATAATTTGTTATTGATAGACCAAATCAAAGGCAGAATTACTGAATTAAAAATTGACAAGGTTGATTCTGATTATATTCAACTTTTGAGCAAAAATACAAATGAGGTAAAATCTCTTTTTCTACGTATCCCTGAAAATTAGAGAATCTTGATTAAACTTTCGCTTTTGTGCCTGATTAAAACGAGGAGCAGGAAAATGATACTGGATAAACTGGTTGAGTCCACGCTGCAGAAGGTGGTGGCGGTGGAGCCGGGGGAACGGAATACCGCGGTGCTGTTCATCCGCGAAAACGGGGTCTGCCGCAAAGAGGAAATACCGTTCAAACCGTTTATTATCATCAACGATCCGAAGCTGCTTAACGGATTCAGCGGCGCGTTTGATATTGTCAGTTTGAAGGGCGATGCGCCGTTTGCCTGTCTGGCGGAATTTCCGGACATCCAGGGCTATGAGGCGGCGCTGGAGTTTCTGAAGAAAAGCACCGGGTATGCCCAGAATGCGCCGAATGCGCCGTTCCGGGTGTATTCCGATCCGGTTCAGCAAATCCTGATGTCGGCGCGGTTCCGGCTGTTCCGGGGGATGGATTTTGCCGATCTCCGGCGGTTGCAGTTCGATATTGAGACCCTGACCACGCCGGGTTTTGAATTTCCCAACCCCGAACGCGAAGCCGACTCGATCATCATCATGACCTTTTCCGACAATACCGGCTGGGAAAAGGTGATTTCCGCGGCGGAAATGTCCGAGAAGGAGCTGCTGGAGGCGTTCGTGCAGATCATCCGCGAGCGCGACCCGGACGTGATCGAAGGGCATAATATTTTCCGGTTCGATCTGCCGTACATCGAAACCCGCGCCAAAAAGCACAAGGTAAAACTGACCCTCGGGCGGGGCGGGGAGCTGATGCGCAGACGCAGCTCCCGTTTCAACGCGGCTGAGCGGACCATCAATTATGACCGCTACGACGTGTTCGGCAGGCATGTCACCGACACCTATCACCAGACGATTTTTTACGATATCAGCCACCGCAATCTGGACAGTTACGGGTTGAAGTATGTGGCGAAACACTTCGGCGTCGCCTCCCCTGACCGCACTTACATCGAGGGGAAGGATATCTGCCGCGCCTGGACGGAGGACCGGCAGCGGCTGCTGGCGTATGCGCTGGACGACGTGCGCGAGGCCCGGGCGATCAGCAATATTTTTTCGCCGAGCTACTTTTTTCAGACCCAGCTTATCCCGCTGAAATATCAGGACTGCATCGTGCGCGGCAACGCCACCTGCATTGACGCGCTGATCTGCGGCGAATATCTGGCGGCCGGTTACGGGCTGTCCAGTGCCGAACCGGCCAGGGCTTTTTCGGGCGGCCTGACGCGGGCGTTCAACTCCGGCATCTTCAAAAATGTGTGGCACTGCGATATCCGTTCGCTTTATCCGTCAATCATCCTGGCGGAGAAATGGTGTCCGTCACGCGACACGCTGGCGGTTTTTCCCCGGCTGCTGCGCGACCTCCGTCAATTCCGGCTGTCCGCCAAAGACGCCGAGAAAAAGGCGGCAAATCACGCGGAGAGGGATTATTACAACTCGCTCCAGACCACCTTTAAAGTGCTGATCAATTCATTTTACGGCTATCTCGGTTTCGGGCAGGGCACGTTCAACGATTTCAATATGGCGGAAAAGGTTGCCGCCAGAGGCCGCGAAATTCTGACGATGATGCTGGATTTTCTGAACGATTCCGGCGCAAATGTCATTGAAATGGATACTGACGGCATTTATTTTCAGCCGCCGGAGAATATGACGGAACCCGCCGTCATGGAGAAAAAGATACAGGGGGTGCTTCCGTCAGGCATTGAAGTCGAGCTCGACGATACTTATCCGGCCATGTTCTGCTACAAGAGCAAAAATTACGCGCTGCTGGAAAAGAACGGCGAGGTCGCGATCACCGGCGCCGCGCTGAAATCACGCGGCCTTGAGCCGTTTCAGCGCGATTTTATGGAAAAGCTGATTACCTGCCTGCTGAAAAATGAGCCGGAAAAAATAACCGCCCTGACGGCTGAATTCCGTTCCGCGATTGAAAACCGCACCTGGCCGCTGACCATGCTGGCCAAGACCGAAACCCTGAGCGATTCGCTCGATAATTATCAGAAGAAAGGCGTTGCCGGGGAAGGCCGCCGCAGCGCCGCCTACGAACTGGCAATCGCGTCCGGGCGCGACTACCGCCGCGGCGATCAGGTGTCATTCTACATTACTGGCAGTAAAGCGAAAGCCGCCGCCGTGGATAACAGCCGGTTGCTGGCCGACGCCCCCGCGGAGCGCGATGAAAATGTCCCGTATTATCTGGCAAAGCTGGATGAACTGCGCAAAAAATTCGCGGAGTTCATTCCCCATGAAAAGAGCATCGACAGTTTGTTTTAAACTGCTTTCGCCATTCTGGCGACCAATCCCGCGACTGCGGGACCGCTGGATTACGCCCGGCGGGCCGCCGGTGGCGAGTATCTTTTATCTGACGGATAAATGACGGACTGATAACGGACGCGGATCTTCACTTTTTCGGCGGCGGCAGGATTTCCAGCCAGTAGCCGTCGGGGTCGGCGATGAAATAAATTCCCATGTTTTTATTTTCATAGCAGATGCAGCCCATTTTCTGATGTTTCTGGCGGGCGGCTTCAAAATCATCGGTTCTGAACGCCAGATGGATTTCGTTGTCGCCGAGGTTGTACGGGCGGTCCATGTCGCGCATCCAGGTCAGTTCCAGCAGATGTTTCGATTCGCCGTCCGCGAGGTAGACGATGATGAAGGCCCCGTCGGGAGCGGCGATTCGTCTTGATTCCTTCAGTCCAAGCGCCTGCTGATAGAACGCGAGGCTTTTTTTCAGATCAAAGACGTTCAGATTGTTGTGTACGAAAGTAAACTTCATGATCTTGCTCCTTTCAGAGACAATTTATTTCAACTATAATCCGGCGATTAATTTTTCGGCGAAACCCGGCAGCCTGAAAGCGGCGCGGTGAACGTCAGCGGTGTAATATCTGAGCGCCGCCCGCATGGCGGCATCCGGTTCCCGTGCCGGGTTGCGGATATCGTATATGGAGGAGCCGATGCAGGCCCCGATGTTGCCGGCGGGATAAGTCGGCACGATGATCAGGAAATAACCGTAAACCGGGAAAAGATTTTTGGTGACGGAGACCAGCCGGGAAACGATTTTGGGGTGCAGAAAGACGGATTCCGACTGGGAAGTGATAATGCCGCCTTCGCGCAGAGCCGCTTTCATGCCGTGATAGAATTTTTCATTGAACAGGGATTCGCCGGGACCGATCGGGTCGGTGGAGTCAACGATGATGACATCATAGAAATTCTTGCGCTCTTTAACGAATACGCTGCCGTCGGCGATATGGATTTTAACTCTCGGATCGTCGAATCCGCAGGCGGTGGATGGGATAAACCGGCGGGCGGCATCAATAACCTCCCCGTCTATTTCGCAGATATCGATTTCTTCGACGCATTGATGCCGGGCGATTTCGCGCAGCACGCCGCCGTCGCCGCCGCCGATGACCAGCACCCGGCGCGGCGCGGGATGGGAGAACATCGGGATATGGGTGAGCATTTCCTGATAGGCGAATTCGTCGAACTCGGTAAGCTGAACCACGCCGTCCAGCACCAGCAGCCTGCCGCAGAACGGGGTGTCGTAATCGTCGATCTGCTGGAAAGAGCTTGTTTAGCTGTAAAGATGTTCGCCGACTTCGATTGAGACCGCGAACCCGGAACTGCCTTCGGTGACCCAGCTGCCCTTCAAATCA
>CAIJKT010000433.1 GCA_903821255.1 uncultured Lentisphaeria bacterium
AATATCCCGCCGCATTGAGGATTTCAAAATCAGCCAGAGGATCCAGGCCAGGATTTCAAGCGGCAGGATTAGCAGGCCATGCCATTTGAATGCCAGCATGTTATGCTGCGCGTACATCCACCACATCAACACCGGCACCCCGGCTGTGGACAATATCATGATCCCGTCGAAAAGCAGAAAAAAGACGTTCATCCACTTCGTCTGCGGCCCGACAATAGGCACTACCGCCATTTCCTCCATGCCGCACGGGTCCCACGGCGCGGGAGGATGAAAATGCTTATCTCCGCCCAGCCGGTACCATTCACGGTAAGCATATACCATGAATGCCGCGCTGATTCCGGTAAATACCGCCAGCCAAATGAAAATAAACCGGTAAGCGAAGTCGGATCCGTAGAATATTTTGACAGCATCTATATACAGGCCGGCCATAACACCGGCCACTACCGTGAAGCTGCTGCGCAGCATCGCCTGCGCCGAGCAGAACTGGCCGAACCTCGATTTCGGAAAAATCCGCATTTCGCAGGGCAGGCTGGCGACTCCGACCAATGCGTACATAAAAGCGCCGATGAAAGCATTGCCCATGTTCAGCCAGAAAAAATAAGTGCCGGGAATAGTTACAAAAATCCATACCATGCTGATGATATAGGCGAGCACGCCGAAAACCGCGCCGTAGGTGCAGATGCGGATCGGATGCCAGCGGTCAACAAAGATCGCCATGAAATACATTGCCGCCATCTGGACAACAGAAGACAATGCGCCGATATAGCCGATCTGCGCCAGCGACATCCCCATTTCCTGATTGAAAAAAAGAGTGAACGTGCCGATGGCATAGCCGAAAGCGCCGAATGAGGTGTGAAAGAACCGGAACCAGTAGAACTTATGGGAAAATGACTCTTTGAAAAATGTTACGAATCCGCGCAGCCCTCTCGAGGCTTTGCGCTCTGCCTCATTCGGCGGCGGATACTGCCCTTCCTTGATCATCAGGCACGCCATGCCGAAGCCGATCAGATACAGCAAGGCGGCGCCGACCAGGATTTGCCGCATGTGAGTTCCGGCATATTTAAAGACAAAACAGTTATACAGCGCGCCGGCGCCCGTGCCGACAATCCGGAACGCGCCCATGAACCTGGACAGGAACTGCACCGGAACGACGTCATTGAACAAATACCAGAAAACCGAGTTGACGAACATATCAAAAATTTTAAACATAACCAGGAAAAAAGCAACCAGCGCAATCGTAACCGTCGCAGGGGTATAATTTTGCAGAAATGCAGAATTTTTTCGCAATAATATGCACAGATCATCGCTGAAGCCGAGCAGCGCAAGGCAGACGCAAAGGAAAGGCATCGACCAGATAATAAATGGAATGCGCCTGCCCCACCGGCTCCGGTACCGGTCGCTTTTAAAGCTTACATAAGGTCCGACCGTCATGCTTATTGCGCTCGGCGCCGCAGTCAGGATCAGCCCCATCAGCCAGTTCGGGCAGCCGAGAGCTTTCATCTTCAGCGGCATGATGCTCGGTACGACCGCCTCCATCATGGTAAAGCAGAAATCCCCCCACAGCAGCCAGGCGAAAAGGATAAACAGTCCAGCTTTAGTATAGGTCAGAGTCCCGCAGTGATAAGTTTTACTGCCTGGCGGAGCAATGGCAGCATTTTGCGTACCGGAAGGCGAAATATGCATCTTGCGTAAATATTTCGTATTTTATCGATGCTGCAAATGGTCTGTAAATAGCTGTCGGATTTGCCCTGTCGATATACAATAAGTTATTGACATAAATTAATCAAATGACTTCTTCTGCGGCAGACAGTATTTAATAGTTTTTCAGCGCTAAAGGCGGGAAAAAGACTATTATTCCGTTCCGATCCGGGATGATCGTTAAATTCCGCAATTCCATTTTACGATTCAAATACGATCATGGCATAGCCTTTGAAAACTGGAACATCCGCGCTGATATAATTGCTTTTCATTGTAAACGGCAACACTTTGCCTTCCGGAGCGAGATAAGCTTTTGCAGGAAGCACCCGATCAATCCTGAGCGCTATTTTCGCATTTAGTATTGGTATCGGCTCTTCAATCATCTCGGTTTTTTCGCCGCGCAGTTCCGGCACATAGGCAAGGATGTGGACTATCCTGCGTCCTGGTTGTTCTGTCACAAACGCCCGGGCGAATGACGGCAGGTTTTCGGTTTTCAGCAACGGTTCCGGCAGGAATTTTTCCAGCACATTCGCGAACAGCCGTCTTAGTTCAACCGGCGCCTGCAAGTTGTAACCGGAAAAAATGCGGTGGCTGAAATGCGCCACTTTGCCGCAAACGGTCAGCGCCGGTATATCCGTGACCCTGTCCGGCGGATTGTAGAAGAAGGCATGTTCGCCATCCCAGTGCCGGTTGTAATACGGTTTTATCAGATATGCTTCCACGCGGGTATCCGGCAGCGCTTCAGCTTCGATCCCGGAAGAGTAAAGCGACAGCGGCATGTCCGGCAGTCCTTCATTGAAGTTTTTGCCGACGGCGAAATATGCCGGATCGAAATCGCATTCCCGGTTATATTTTATCCCCCATTCCTGTTCCAGCACAAACTGCGTTTTGCCCGGATTCATGCCGGATATGCCGCTGGAGATAACCGCTTTACCGGCGGCAAGGTGTGTTTTGACGCGCCGTGCGGTTTCCGCGCTGAACGCAACGTCATCGGGAATCACCAGTACCTGATATTTGCTCCAGTCGGAAAATTCAGTTACAATGTTAAACTGCTGCTTAAGTTCACACAGCATCCTGGCGGCGCCGCGAAGCTGTTTATCAAAACGGATCTGGTGAATTGTTCCCGGATAGACAATGGCAATTTCCGTGAGGTTCTTTGCATTGTCGAACCACGGCTCCATGGTCTGAAATTCTTTGTATATTTTCTCGATCCGGTCCAGCACTGCGGTTTCAATGTCGCCGCGCGGATGAAAATGCCCGCCGACATTGGGACGCATGCCGTTCGCCAGCCCGTACAGCAACTCGGACTTGATCGCGGCTTCAGGGCGCAGTCCGCCAAAATCTCCCCAGTCGTAGAAACGCCCGTTCATGTTAAGTACCGGTTTGTCGCCAAGCGTGCGCATATAGTGCGACAGTGCCGGCAGAAACTCATAGCCCCAGCCGCCGGACGGCAGACATTCGCATTCGATGTAAGTGCCGAATTCAGCCTGTTCCTCATAGGACGGCCCGTTGAAATACAGCAGCAATTCCGGATTGACCGCCTTCGCGGCTTGCGCAATGTCCCGGGACAGCCGGATGGCGGAGAACTCGGAAAACTTCTCAACTTCCTTCTCGATTTTCCAGTCAATACCGCGTTCCTTCATTTCTTTCACACAAGTCGGGCAGACACACTGATATCCCGCCAGACAGTCGATAAAGAAACCGGCAACTGGATAGTTGCGGGCGATTTCCTCGACCATCGCGATCAGGTGGTCACGGTAAGGCGAATTGTAGCACATCGTCCGGACATAGGGCGTCAGCCGCTGCTCACGATATTCCCGTCCGTCGAACAGCAAAGTCGTCCATTCGCGATGCCGCAACCCTTCCTCATTGCTGATGCCGCCATTCAAGTAAGCGGTCAGTGCAATATCTTTACGCTGACACGCTTCCGCCAGTCTGCCGAACATGTCATATTTCAAAGACGGATGTTTGATGCCGATTTTGGTGTCGTAATAAGCCATGCCCATATTGCATCTGGCATGGAACGTCAGGTAATCCACGCCGCAGGCCTTGATCCGGTCGGTGAATAATTCCGCGTCGAAATTTTCCCCGACATCCGGACATGCCGGCATCGTGTGGTTGTCATAAAACAGACAATATTTCGGGTTGTGCATTTTTACATATTCCTTAAATAATAAATTACGGGACAATTGGAACCTGTATCACTCATTAAAAGACATTATAATCTTATAGAATAATTTTGATTTTATCGCTAATAAACCCTCTTTGTTTTTAATATCAATGTAATAAGTTATATCGGAATAGTTTCCGGAACAACAGTTTTGAAACTCTCATCTTGAGCAGATGGCATGCCTTCTAAACTTGGCGGAACGTAATGTCTGTCTCCGCCCAGTTCCTTCCAGGCACGGTACAGCAGGACCAGAAAGACCATTCCAAGTATTTGTAAGGGCAGCCCCCAGGCTGGAATCATGCGGTAGCAATAGTCTTTGCCCCAGGTTTCGTCTGGAAATACTTTCCGCATCAGGTCGATGTAGCCTCCTGCAACAACACCGCCCAAAGCCCCCGCGCCAGCCGAGCAAATCGCGTTGAATGAACAAAACTGCCCGAAACGATCCTTCGGCAGAATCCGCATATACATCGGAAGCGATACCGCATTGTAGATCAGCCCGAGTGGCAGCGCAATCACTTGCAACGCAATCAGTATCTTGAAATTCAAGTCCGGCTTGAAGCTGGTAAAGAGCCAGATGAAATTCAGCGGGGCGATCAACAGTAAGCCCGCAATTATCCACAGCATTGCGCGCAGAGGATGGAAGCGATCGGCCAACGCCCCCGCCGGATAGGCCAGTATGATGTTGGCAACCCCCACTGCGGCGGCAATCGAACCAAGCTGCCGGAGTGTAAGCCCGAGCGAAAGATTAAGGAATACGGTAAAAATTCCGCAAGCCAGTGAAAGACTCCAGAACATGTTGTGCAGAAAAAAGTATATGTAAAGCCGGTGCTGAAGACACTCCCCGATATAGGATCTGATCATTTTGACGATGTTCCATTTATTTTCCGCAAGTTTCGCCGGAGCCGGGTATTTACCTTCCTTGACCAGCAGGCACATCATCGTGAAGCCGATCAGGTAAAGGCATGCCACTCAAACAAAGATCAGGCGCAGATGGCTGAGGGCATATTGATAGATGAAGTAGTTGTACAACACGCCTGCGCCCGCGCCGACGATGCGGAACAGGCTGAGAAAAC
>CAIJKT010000434.1 GCA_903821255.1 uncultured Lentisphaeria bacterium
TTCATTACCGTTTTGTGCGCATTCATCCGTTTGACGACGGCAATGGACGGATGGCACGGTTGCTGATGAACCTGATTTTAATGCAGCACGGCTATCCGGTGGCGGTGGTGCCGGTGAAAAAACGCAAAGAATATATTGCCGCGCTGGAAATAGCGGACGCGTCCGGAGAGATTACCGGCTTCATTGATTTTATCGGCTCATGCGTCAGTGACACTATAAGACTTACCATCAAGGCCGCGCATGGTGAAGATATCTGGCAGGATAGTTCACCGATAAGTTCACCGATAAGTTCACCGAATACGGCAGCTCGGATATTGGATTTGATCCGGGAAAATCCCGGAATTTCCACCTCTCAAATGGGAGAAAATATCGGTATCGGCAAGCGCGCGGTATTGAAGCAGATTGAAAAATTGAAACTGGCCGGCCGGCTCCGTCGCACCGGTTCCGCGAAAAGCGGTCACTGGGAAGTTTTATGAGATTAAAGTTTATGCGGTTATTCTCATAAAGCAGATATTATCAGAAGTTAGGTTCAATTGCTTTTCAGCCAGCTCCCAACCCTGTCCTGCACTTTGTCGCGTATTGTAAAAAACAGGAAGTGGGTTTGAGCATCGTATAGTTCACTGTCAATACGTATGCCTTTGTTTTTGAGCGATTCTATCGCGTCTTTTATGTAGTCAACGGAAATGCGGTTGTCGGCGGTTCCATGCAGAATAAGAACCGGCTTGTTTTTCCAGGCGTTTGCAAACTGGTTTGTCAACAACATTTCCTGATCCAGAACAGGAGAGATGAATATCAGCCCTCGATAAGCATCCGGTGAACGTTTCACGCCGAGACAAACTCCGCGTCCGCCATTCGATATACCTGCAAGATAGATGCGTGATGAGTCTATTTTTGAGTGTGATTTGCAATATTGCAGCATCCGTTCAATCGCATCTTCGCCTCCCGGTTCGTCCCAGTTCCCCGAGCCGAATGTCGGGGCCAATATCGCAAAGCCTTGTTCGTCGGCTATGCGTTTCCATACCCACAAGTAACCCTTGAAATTTCCCAGACTGCCATGCAGGAATATCACTGCCGGCAGACGTCCCGGTTTGTTTTGGGGTATGTACTCGTAAAAATGGCCGACAGGCGGCTTGCCCGTGAATATATGTTGATAGGTCTGGTTCAGAACCGAGCCGAGGCATTCAAATTCAGGAGCGCGTTGCATTTCGCCATACACTGAGCTAACCTGATCGCGCAGTTCTGTCGTGCTGGATTTATCCATCAACGGGTCTATCGCCGGGATAACATAGGTTGCCAATAATAGCTGATCCATTTCCGGAACCAGATTCGCCATGGATATTCGCTGATATTTGCCCGGCCCGGTAAAACATGAACGTATTGCAGAATTAGACAAAGACAGTCCATCAGGAGTGAGATTATAGTCGATTAATAGCAAAAAAGCGGATAGAATACCCAAAGCCGCGGTTGTCATCAGGCAAACATGCTTCCTCTTGAAGTAAGAAGCGAGCAGCAACAGGACGGGGATTGGAATTGCGAAGATGACCGCGCCTGCAAAGAGACGGCCCTGGCAGGTTCCTCCGTGCGCCAGAAGCAGTAGCGCCAGCGCCAATATGGGGAGAGATAAAATGATAAAAATCATTACCGCCAGCACGACAACGGATTTTATCCCCGGATTATTTTTGTTCATTTACTGCTGTCTGACAAGTAGTTATTTGTTCTATTTTTATTACAGGAATATAAGACTGTTATTGCAGAACTTCAATAAGAAACGTAAATTTTGCTTTCCGGAAATCTTATATTTATTGATTCATTGCTTTTATGCGGTAAATTTGGTACACGTAGGAGCTTAATATTTCCGGAATGAACTTAATTTTATTATGTGGTTTGGCCTAAAATGAAAAAAGTACATGTTTCCTTGTTGCTTTGCAGTTTTATCTCACTGCTCATGCCTGGATGCGATAAAGAGCAAATTGAAAAAGAATACTATGACAATGACGTTGTCAAAGATGTATCTTGCTATTACGCAGGCAATTTGTCCTGGCGTAAGACATTTTACAGGGATGGTAAAATTGAGTCTGAGTCAGAATGCAAGAATGGAAATATCATTAAAAAAACAGGATATTATCAGTCTGGAGAGAAATCATATGAAGAATATTATCAAAATAATAAGGTTCATGGAAAAACAATTTGGTATTATAAGAATAAAGAAGTTATGAGTGTTCAAAATTATGTTTGTGGAAAACAACAGGGACTGCAAGATTACTTTTATCCGTCAGGGCGATTATGTTGCAAAGCCAATTATGAAATGGTTCATCCCATGGCTGAATATAGCATATTGAATGGAAAA
>CAIJKT010000435.1 GCA_903821255.1 uncultured Lentisphaeria bacterium
CCAAAACGCATCAGAAACTTCCCATGATTTGATCTTTGCCATTATGTACTTCCTTTTAGAAGAATAAAATGACACAAATTTTTAATATTTCAACTTTTATTTACGGATAAGCACTAAAGAAAAATCTTGTCGTCAGGCATTTATGTATCATAAAGATTTTAGTATCATTGCCAAATATAACGGAAATGAAGTAATTGAAATATTCAATCCAATGGCAAATCAGGAAATATTTTTTGGGATTAAGCTTTTTGGATTTAATAAGATTGGTACTATCAATCCTGACATATTCGGGATTGAAGAAAAGGCCTTTATTTTTCAGACAATACCTCTTTTCCATTTTATAATTTATATTAAATATATTGACTGTGACGATCCCCCTGGATCATAAAAAGACTGATTGAGATCGGGGCCTGATTTAGCTTTGTTTTTTTCTTAGCGTGGTAACCTATTATTTTGCAATTTTGGGAATGTATGCTAGTAATCATCCAGCAGCCCCATCTGTTACTTTGTTTTCCGCCGAGTAAATTATATGTGTCATCTGGGTCAAACTTTAGCGTTGGATTCTGCTGAAAAGGTCGCCGTTATGCGCGATATCACATATTACTTGTGCTCAAAACGGTCACTTAAAACTACTGAAAAAGGCAAAATCGCTGTTTTTTTAGCAGAATCCGCGTTGGTGTTTTCTTAGCTTGCAAGTCAGCCATTTCATGACATTTGGAACAATTTTAACAATAGTATTGAAGTCAAATTTTGTGTTGCTGATGTTTGATAATATTATCTATCCGGCTATATTTCAGTTTGTTGTTTTGAGGGTGGAATTAAAAGAGCAAAAATAGACGTAAAGTCAATCAATTATCGCATGAAAACACCCAAGCTAAAATCTGACCCCGGTTGAATATACTGTTATCTGCTGCCGGTCCGGGGATATTCGAAGCATAGCGGATAGAGCGGTTCGGCGTCCTCGATAATTTCCGGAAATCGGCCTACTTTATCCAGAAAGAAATTATCGCAGCAGTCGTCGTTGGTTCTGGAAACCTCGCCAATCATCACGGTCCCGCCGTCACCGCAAAAGGTATGGTAAACATACGGCTCAAGCGTGATGCTTTCGCCAGGTTTAAGCCGGAGCTGCTCGCGCGGTTTCACCGTTCTGGTCACGCCGTCGCACTGGATGCGGACATCCGTGAGCAGCGGCGTGCCGGAGCGCGGATCGGCCATGCGCAAATACATGACCAGGTCCGCTCCGCCGCGATTGATAATGTCCTCGGTTTTGCAGACATGATAATGCTCCAGAGTGTACTGCTCATGTTTGGCGATCATAATCTTCTCGCAGTAATTTTTTGAAGCGTCCGGATTTGATTCTCCGTTGCGCAAAGTAAACAGCAGCAGGCCATACTTATTGAATTCGCCTATCCCGAAGTCCGTGATATCCCATCCCAGCCGTTTTGTCCTGATTTCGTCATATTCGCCGCCTTTGCTCTTCCATTCTTCCATGCTCCAGAAAGCCCATGGCGGCAGATGAAACTGA
>CAIJKT010000436.1 GCA_903821255.1 uncultured Lentisphaeria bacterium
CCGATCCGGGATTACGAAAAGCAGGAGCTTGTCCATAGATGAGTACACTAAATCCGGGATTGTTCTGGTACTGGAATGCGAACCCTGCGCCGAGTGGAATCCGCCGGCAGCTGAAATCCATGAAAGCAGCCGGTTTCCGTTGTGTCTACCTGCATACCATGCCGGACAGTTTCCGCAAGGCCGATTTTTTTCAGGGAATGACGCTGGGTTATCTCGGGGAAAAATATTTTCAGATGGTAAGGGTAATGCTGGAAGAATGTCGAGTCCAGGGGATGGCAATGATGCTTTATGACGAGGGCGGCTGGCCCAGTGGCTCCGTTCTTGGAACTCTGGTTCGGAAACATCCGGAATGCAAAGCGAAATTTCTCGTGCGCGGAGAAACCGGGTATGAAATTAAAACCGGCGAATATCCTGATTTGCTGTCGGCGCATACCACCCGTGTTTTCATCGAAATGGTCTACGAACGTTATGCCGCTGTGCTGGGGGACGAATTCGGCAAAACGATCCGCGGCTTCTTCACAGACGAACCTTTCTGGGAGTGTCAACCCGGTGGAGGCAGGATTCAGATAACGGATGAACTTCCGGCATTATTCCGTAAAATGCATCATACAAAATTCAATGACATCCTTCCCCTGCTATTTGAAGGTGCGCCTTCAGGTCCGGCGATGGAAACGGCGCGGCGGCACTATGCCGAGACTTGCGCTCGACTATTCTCCCGGAATTATTCCAGACAGCTTGCGCAGTGGTGCTCTGCACACCGGCTTGATTTTGAAGGCCATTTCAACTGCGAGGACATGTTCTTCCGGTGCGGACAACACGGGGATTTCATGCAAGTGATGGACCCGTTACAGGTGCCTGGCGTCGATACCATCGGGCGTCAGATCTACCCAGGCGGCGGACAAGGCGCTTTTGCCCGTTTTGCGTCGTCGTCGGCAATTCGAATGCATCGAAAAACGGCGCTGTGTGAATGTTTCAATGTGTATGGATATCATTTAACTGCGCCGGTGATGAGTCATGTGGCCAACACATTGTTAACTCGCGGTATCAACCGTTTACTGCCCATGCCATATCTTTACAGCGACAGAGGACAACGCAAAATTTGCTGCAGTACAGACATATCGCCCCGCAATCCAGTCTGGAATGTGATTCCCCCCCTGAACGCTTTCTGGCACTGGGCCGGAGACTATGATACCGGGGCGCTTCATCCTGAGGTATGGCTTTGGGCGCGGCCGGCCGCGTATGGCTTGATATCCCCCGAACCTCCAAACCCGGCGCACGAAGAGTTTGCTCGTAAAGTTGAAGACCTTGTCTCACGCCTCGATGACCATCTCATCTTTTGGCGTTTTGCCAATGCCGGGGATATGCGCTGCGGCAAACTGCCCAAGTTGATAGTTACGCCTGGAACGTTCACTGAACCGGCTCTGATTGAGGCGGAAAAAGCCGGCGTTAAAATTGTCGACGGGTTCAGTCCCGAATGCGAATTCCGAAAGTTCTCTCTGCTTGACGCGCCCATGGCACCTGGAATACGGGCGCTTCCATGCCGGCGAAAGGAGGGTTTGGCGCTGATGGTATTCAATTCCAGCGCTGAAAACACGGTGTTCAAATTTAGTTCTACGAAAAAATGGCGGGAACTCATGCCGCCAGATTCTGCACCAAACGAATTATACCCGGTGGTGGTGAAGTGCGAAAAAGTTGTAATACCATTATCGGCCGGGGAATTGAGAATTCTGGTTCAGTCCGGCGATGCTCCGCCGCCGCCAGTCATTTTCATGACCAGAGAACTGAATATTACGTGGCGGATCCGCGCGGTGAAGCGACTTTGCTTTAGCCAGCACAAGCCTACCGTTTATGAAGTTGTTGAAGACCGGCGGACACTCCCTCCCGACGGGAACTATACTACGCTGGAACCGGATTTTTCCGGAGTCATTTCTCTTGAAAGTACCTTTGAACTGGAAAAAGGCGGGATGGGGTATATCCACTTTGATTCAATTCGTCATGGAGCAGAACTTATCGTTAACGGAAAAAGTGTTGGCATTCGCGCATTTGCCCCTTGGGTTTTCAAAGCTTCATTTCGATCCGGACGGAATACTCTGCGGCTGAAAATCAGTTCTTCAGGAGGAAATGAATGGCGCCGGTGTTTCAGGGAAGAACTGGAGCCGGCAGGTTGGTTCAACGGTTATGCATCGCGCTTGAATAAATATCCTGTAGATGATGCCGAATGCGGTATTTCCGGGAAAGCCAAAGTGTCATTGTTATGCGGAATCGGTTAAAGGACGGGGTTTGTCAGGATAGAATAAATATTTGCCAGTAAAAATACTTAAGCAGCAGGATAAGAGAATATAATGATTGTAAATATAAAGGATTTCGGCGCGGTCGGCGACGGTTACAGTGTTGATTCATCAGCCATTCAGAAGGCAATTGACTCCTGCGCCGAAGCCGGCGGTGGAATGGTTGTTTGCCCGCCTGGTGCCTATCTCGCCGGATCCATGGAATTAAAAAGCCATGTCGAGCTGTATCTTGAACATGGCTGCCGTCTGGTAAGTTGTCTTGATCCGCAATATTTCCGGTTGCCGGACGATGTGACTGGCGCGAATGAAATGTTCGCGTTGCTCACTGCGGCTCACGCCGAAGATATTACGATCTCCGGTTTCGGCGTTATTGACGGTCAATGTATGACGTTCATGTATGACGACCCCGATAACGGCGGCAACGGCGAGGAACACCTTTCCATGGACGATCCAGGGCGGTTCCGTCCGAAGCTGCTCAGATTTGAAGATGTGCATAATGCTGTTATAAAAGATGTGACGTTCAAAGACAGCGCGTTCTGGACAATTCACCTCGCGGCCTGCACGGACTGCCGCATCA
>CAIJKT010000437.1 GCA_903821255.1 uncultured Lentisphaeria bacterium
CATTTTAAGACAGGCATCTTTGCCGCGCAGTGCCAGCACCCCGATTCTAATCTCCTGCTGCCCGGCTGCAAATCCGCAGGAAACGGCAAATCCCGCGATAAAGATCAGCAGCAATAATTTCAACCTGGGGAAAAACATTTTATAATCCAGTCCTGTTCACATTGCCAACCGGCGCAATATTCATAAAACATTATACAAGTATGACTATAGAATAACTTGAGGTAAAAAGCAAATTCATTTCATCCATATTCATCTTCAATATGGACGGCAGAAAGCAGTGGAACCGCGGATCAGCAGGCTGGTCGGCAGTATTTCCTGCGGCAATTGAGTCGCCTGCGGGTTCTTCAAACATTGATCGATACTCTTTGCCGCCAGAAAACCGGCCTCTTCGATCGGATGGTTTACGGTAGTTAATGCCGGATTCAGGAATTCAGTTTGTTTATAATTATCAAAACCGATTATTGAGATATCTTCAGGAATTCTTTTGCCCATCTCCAATGCTCCCTTCATGGCTCCGATAGCAATGGTGTCATTGGAGGTCATTACCGCAGTCAGTTCCGGCGCGCGTCCAAGCAGCTCCTGCATTTTCAAAAAACTGGTTCTGTAAGTATTAGCATCAGGTTCAGTCAGGATGTGCCATTTAGGGTCAGGTGTAATTCCGGCTTCTTTCATTGTATTCTCGTAGGCCTTGAACCGCTGAATGTGATTGATCGTCTGACGGTTGCATTCAATATAACCGATATTGCGGTGATTGAGTTCCAGCAGATATTTCACCGCCTCCCTCGAACCGGAATATGAATCATGATCTATAAAACCCAGCCCTTTCCGGTATACTGCCTCATCAATGAGAACAACCGGCAGCTCGGACTCGGCCAGCGCGGCAAGGCTGTCGCTGAAATCGGCGGGAACTATAACCACAATTCCGGAACATTGCTGGTCTCTGATCTGTTCCAGCAGACTGTATCTGGAATACTCTTTTTTAAATATTAAAGTGGTTTCAAGCGAATTTGCTTCAGTATATTTATAAATGCCGTTAAAAACTTCCGAAACATAATCATTGAAACGATTACTGCCAACCAGCAGGGCTATCTTTTTTTCGCGCTGAACCGCGGGAGTCGGGATGAAATTGTATTTCTTCATCAACTCGTTAATCTTTTTCCGTGTTTCTTCGCTAACACTCGCCCGGCTGTTCATGGCCCGCGATACCGTGGAAACAGAAACACCCGCTTCCATGGCTATTTTTGTGATGCTTATCTCTTTAGGTTTTCTGCCCATGCTTAATTCCTGATTTTTTTACTTGTGCAAATATATTATAATAGCTTCTATTATTTTTTCAAATCAATATTGACAAATACAAATACTGATATTATTTTTATTTGCAGAAACAAAAAATATCAGGCTATCTATTGAACTGCAAGCATAAGCAAAACGGAGATGATGATGGAAAAACTTATTTTAGACGGCGACTGGTCGCTGGCCTTGAGCAGGGAAGCTCATACGCTGAAATCCTCATTGGAACTCAAAAAAGCCGGGCTCGATGTGATACCGGCCAAAGTACCGGGCAACTTCGAGCTTGACCTTCAAGCCGCCGGGCTCCTGCCTGAACCTTTCTTCGGAATGAACATGAAGAAAGTCAACGAACTTGAAGACCGTCATATCTACTACTTCCGTTCCTTCGAATTTGACGCCGTCGCGGCGAAAGATCTGGAACCGTTACTAGTCTTCGAGGGTCTCGACACCTTCGCGGACGCCTATCTCAATGGCGAATTGATTGCCTCCTGCGACAATATGCTGATTGAGCATAAGATTCCGCTGGCAGAAAAACTCCGCAGCGGAGTTAACGAACTGTTCGTCCACATCCGTCCGGCTGTGCTGGAAGCGCTGAAATATGAATATCCGCCATATCTGACCACCCATATCGTGGGGTACGAAGCGCTTTTCGTCAGGAAAGCGCCTCACTCCTACGGCTGGGACATCATGCCAAGGGCGGTATCGGCTGGAATCTGGCGCTCTGTCTCGATAAAACTCCTGCCCAAAGTCAGGATCGAATCGGCCTGGCTTTTCACCCAGAGCGTTTCCCGTGATCTGTCGGAGGCGACAATGCGGCTGCATTTCTCGACTACCACTGAACCGGTTCCGTTCGGACGCTACGAAATCCAGGTTGAGGGCGTTTGCGATGATTCCAGTTTCAGCGCCAAATCCAGCGTACATTGTCCCAAAGCCGGATACATCAACTGGATCAGGATTAAAAATCCCAACCTCTGGTGGCCGCGCGGCTACGGCGAGGCCGCGCTCTACGACATAAAGGTTACGCTGCGGTGCGACGGGCAG
>CAIJKT010000438.1 GCA_903821255.1 uncultured Lentisphaeria bacterium
CGCGATGGGAATAAGGCGTGGGTAACTTATGAAGGCAGGACGCCGATAAAGAAGGCTGAATTAAATATCACCAAGGATCAAGGCAATTGGAGTACCCGCAAGTGGGAGGCTCTGCCGGCAGATACTGATTCAGAAGGCAAAATTACTGCGGTTATTCCCGATGATACCACTGTTTACTATTTCAACCTGTTTGATGAGCGCGATTGCGTAGTGAGTTCCGAACATGAAGAAGTCAAAAGTATAAAAGAACGTAAATGAATCAATTAACTATCACGAAATAAGTCGTGCCTCAGCGGTTATTACGGACACTTTTGGGCATTAATGATTTCCTCCCTATCGCAATTATTTATTGCGCGAGTAATTAAAAAATGCCCCAAATAACTAAGGGATATAATGGTTATTTTTGAACAGCGACTTATTAAAAGATAAATTAGTTCTCATTCCAAAATTATACTAAAAAGGTTTAATCGTGAAAAAAAAAGCCATACTAATTCTACTGTGCTGTGTTGCATCTGTGATCTCAACTGCATTCGAAATTAATCCGGAAATTCAAATAAACTACAAACTGGCACTCAACACGTCAATAGCATCTGCTTCAGAAAAATTTGCGGCCATGACATTGAGCCAATATCTGACCAAAGTTTTCAGTGGTGCTGAATTCAGCATTATTGACGAGAAAGCATTAACCTCTGAAGATAAAAACATTATTTTCATCGGCAGTACCAACTCATTATCCAATTCCCGGCTGGAACCGGCGGTGATGGATATAGAAGAGATGCTTATCGCAGCCAAGGGGAATTGTCTGTATTTATCCGGAGGTAAATATCGCGGGACGCTCTATGCTGTATATGATTTTTTGGAGAAATTCTGCGGCATCAAGTATTTAGCATTCGACACGGTTGTTATACCCTCTATGAACAAACTGGAAGTTGCCGATACAACCATCAAACGGCAGCCAGCATTTAAATTTAGAATAGTTGAACCTGGCCGCAATGCTGGTACTGAAATGCAATCATTCAACAAAGCAAATTCATATTATGTCAGCTCTGATAAGTACGGTTATTACCAGCGGACCGGGATGCCACGCGATGTCCATTCAATAGCCTATTACAGTAAAAATTTTCCTATAGATAATCCGGAGCTTTTTGCATTATTGCCCAATGGGCGTGCTGTACCTGCCAAAGCGGGTCAGGCGGCCGCGTTATGCCTTTCTAATCCGCTTACGCGGGACATAATCTGGAAGCAGATGGAAAAGTACATAGAAGAAGATCAGAAAAACGCTGAGTGTACTGAAAGTCCGCGCGCAGAATACTATGATTTAAGTTTAGATGATTTGCGCGATGTCTGCATTTGTCCGGTATGCAAGAAAATAACTGACGAGGAGGGCTCTTATGCCGCAGTGATGCTGGACGCCGTCAATGACATTGCCGGACGGATGAAACGCAAAGATCCAAAATTAAAAATATTGACCTTGGTGTACGCAAACACGCTGATGCCGCCCAAAAGCATTAAACCGGCTGACAATGTCATTCCGAGAATATGTGTGCATGATACTGAAATGCTGGTTGATGTACTAGCGGAAACCACTTTGCCAATTGATAAACCCGGCAACGCCGCCTTTAAAAAAGTTGCAGATCAATGGATTAAAAACTCGACCGATGTAGCGTTTTGGGATTATTGGAATTATTATTCAAAACCTGCCTTCCCGTATATATGCATGGACAAATACTTTACTAACATGCGCTACTATCAAGCTGCCAAGGCTACAAGTGTTTTGGTTGAAATGGAAATATATAATGCGTCTTTTTACGCCTTAAAATACTATCTGGCATTGAAATTAATGGACAACCCGCAATACCAGAAAGATTTACTAATAAACAGTTTTATGTCTGGTTACTATGGGAAAGCGGCTCCTGCGTTGACTGAATATTTATATTACCTCGATGGACTTGTTGCCACGGAAGCCGCCGCCAACCCGCTGGGGAAACGCAGCCCGTTTAATTATAATTATTTATCCAAATCATTTTTTATCAAGGCTAACGATATTCTTGACAAAGCCGAAAAAGCGGTTGCCGATGATTTAAAAAGTCTAAAACATGTTCAATTTGAACGTGTTGCACTCGACCGCGGCCTCATATTATTCTGGAGGAAATTTGGAGCAGAAATGCCGTTCACCAAAACCGCGCTTCTGAATCGTATAGAAATTAATCAGACGGCACTAATTAATGAGTTTTTTGCCACGGACAAAAGGGCACAGGAAATCTTAGAATTGAAAGCATATGTTGCAGGAGAATCAATGGAAGCAGCACTGCCGGCAGAGTTTGTCGGCAAAGAAAATGTTTTTGATTATAATACCGCAAGTTTTTCTTTTGTTGTTGACACCAGGCAGGTTCGTTTTGTTAATGATGCTGACGCTATTGGTGGCAGAGCCGCGGAAATTTATTCAAAAGATGAGTTTGTTGCTAAAACGAATTCAAAATTTCATAGAGTCCCATTTGAGGCAGGATTTTATAATCGCCTGACGCAGGAGCAAGGACCATTGACAACTATTAAAGAATTTCCAACTGACGAAAAATATCATCTGTATAAAATCGGGACATGGCAGATGGTGCCCGGCTGCTACATCTTTTTACATTGGACTTGGCAATTTCAATTTTTGCCTACAAGTTCCTATATGGCGACTAAAGATTCACCGCCTTATGA
>CAIJKT010000439.1 GCA_903821255.1 uncultured Lentisphaeria bacterium
CCTGGGCGGCGGATGATAAAGTCAAAACAATAATTGGCTGGGTGTTGATTGATGACATAATTCTCGCCGGCATAGCGTTTGAAAATGGTAATTTTGAAAATGAAGACAACTCAACCTGGCGGCTTAAAGTAACGCCGGACTTCAAAGCGGAAATCGTCGAAGGCGCCGGACACGATTCAAGCAACGCGGTAAAAATATCTTATGGATGTCCCGCGGATTACGCCAAACCGATCATGGCCCGGGCCGGACAAACAATCAACGTGTCTTACTGGTACAAAATAGCGCCATAAACACTCTGCTCTGACAGACATTCCAGCCACAAATATAATATGTGTCCAATTTCCCGGATGCCTGCCGTTCTGCCTGACCGCATCCGCGACGGATGCATGCGTAAATTTTCGTCTGTTTAGCAGTTGATAAATCTTTTAAAATAAATAATTTAACCTGTCTCTAAAAGCATCAATCGGAGGAACGTAAATTGTTAAGAAATCTTGCAGTAGTTATAGCTCTTCTCTGTGCATGCAACATGCATGCAGGCAATGACGGTGCGAAAATTGAAACTCCTGTTTCCGGCGTAGTGTTTCCCGTTGAGCTGCAGAAAGGAATATATTACATAAATGAAAATTTTCCCGCGACTTTAATTTTTAAATTTAAAGGCAATCCGGCGCAACTGAAAAATCCGAGAATTATTCTGGACATGCCTGACGGCTACTCCTGCCCCGGTGTATATCCCAACTTCCCGAATTCCCCTTCGACCTGGACCTGGAGCGCGGAGAGAATGACGGCGGAGCCGTTAAAAAGAAACGAGACTCCTTACACTAGGTACGTTATCTATCTGAATAATTATCTGGTGCAGGAGTTGAAGCCGAATGCGGTATCGGGTACTAACTATGAACGCCTCTATATTAAAACCTCTTCAAAAGCTGCCGGCGAAGGAACGAAAGAAGTATTCTGGAAACTGGCGACTGACAACTGGGAAGGGCAGGAGAAAAAATTTGAACTGGTTCTGCTGCCTGAATTAATTGCGACAATCCCCAAAGTGGACAAATTTAAAGTTATGATTTCCTCCATGAAAAGTTTAACCGTTCCCGACGATGGAATCAGAGGGGCCTATTTAAGTTACTGGAAGTCCATTACAGACAGACCTTATACGATGTTAAGCAACTGGCCGTATTTGAATGCGGATCAGGTAAAAATAGTTATGGACAATTTTCATGTGATGACGATACTGGGATCAAATGCTGGCGGGACGCCGCTGCTTAACAATAAGGCCTGGTACGAAAAAAGAGGAGTGAAGCCGCCGCTGATGATATTGAAATCCGGGAAACCGGCCAATGAAGGGGTTTTTACGATGCAGTTGTGTCCGGGGTTTCTGGCGAAAGACACCTCGTACTGGAATGATTTTGTCGCCGTCGAGCTGAAACAAAATGCAGCAAAGGTAAAAACGCCAAATCCGGCGGATACTTGTAAAGCCGGAATCATTTACGATATCGAACCGGAAGCGAAAAATTTCTGTTTCTGCGACAATTGCAGAAATGATTTTAAATTTTTTGCCAGGCTGGACAAGGTTCCAACTGCCGATGAAATCGAAAAACAATATTCCGCGGAGTGGTTCAATTTCCGCGTCCGGCAGAGCGCTGATATCATCACTCAATTCTGTAATTGCGTCAAAAAGAACTTCGCTGTTCCGGCAATCGTCTGTTCCGATCCGCTGCACGTTGCCGGATTGCAGCAATGGTGCGGGGTTGATGTCAGCTTGTCGGATAAAGATGCCGATCTGTTTATGAATATGCCGTATTATTGCGGGTTGGATTTTTTCAAAGATGTCGCATTGGAAACAAAAACTCTGAAGACTCGCGATTTCGTGCTGGTTGATCCGGCGGAAGAGGACTTTTTTAACCGCTATACGCCGGAAAAAGTTAAACAGAACATCGTCGCCAGCGCCGCACTGGGCTGCGCCGGTTTCGGTTTCTGGCCCAGCGATGTCCTGGACGGCAGATACCTGACGCAGATCAAATCCGCGTTCTCTATTGTCGCTCAGGCTGAGAACTATTATTTTGCCGGAAGAAATGACAGTATCGCCAGCGTCAGAACGGAAAAGTATTTTGAAAGAAATATCAAGGACGAGAAAAGAGAGATCAATGTTGAGTTGCCGGTATTCAATGATACTTTGCAGTGGCTGGCGCATCAGCATGGCGACAATATTCTAGTTACGCTGTTTAATTATAATGCCGACTATGATGCAATCGTCACCCTGAGCATTCCCGGCCTTGCCAATGCCGGCTATACGGTCAGAGAATTGGATGCCGGCTGCCTGTTGTGCAATAATGACAATAAGCCTCTCTGTAGTGAAGACATTAAAAAAGGTTTTCTGGTGAAAATCCCGCGGGACGCCGTGAAGGTAATTGAAATATCCAAAGACCCGATGACATGCCGGGGCAGAAATATCCTTCAAAAAGAAGTAAACGATGAGCTGACAGACTTGAGGAAAAAATTCCAGGCGAACTACAGTTTTAAAGAAATTAAGCAGAACAATGCGGAAATCACCTGGGGTGTGACGAAAGACGCAAAAACACCTTTGCTCAAGCTGATTTCCGATAAACGAAAAATGTATATAAACATCGAAAACGGAGCCAGTGTAGTTTCGTGGGGAGAAAAAAATAAAAGCAATAATGACCTGTTATTTTACAAACAGCGCGGATGTCTGGGCAATTTGATCCTGAACAATGAAAAACTGTCTTCCGGCAATTATGTTTTTACGCTTGATAAGCTGTTTATTGCTGAAGACGGCA
>CAIJKT010000440.1 GCA_903821255.1 uncultured Lentisphaeria bacterium
AGGCAACCGGCCAGCATTATGCGCACTCAGCACTAAATGACCGTTTTCCGGCCATTTTAAATGCTCAAAATCCGGCCATTCCTAGTGCTCATCCACACCATTCCTCTTCGTCCGGAGCATAATTGCCATACATTGGAAAATGGTTGTGTATTTCCGCCCATTTTACCTTATATTTCCCAACCTCTTTAATGTAGCTGTCTTCGGTATATGGATTAGTCAGCATAAAACCGCCTTCCAGCTCATGAACATGCGGATTCGGCGGATCAAAATATTCAGGATACTTATTGTAGAGCCAGCCCAGTCCGGGCCGCCAGCATCCTTCATGAGCACGGATCAATAATTCCGCCACAACCGGCTGATCCTTGCGAAGATACAGGCAGGACGTTTCCGCGTCCACGCCATCGGAATGATAATCTTTGAAATGAAATGCCAGCCTGGCTGTTTTCAAACCGAACGGCTTGGCCAGGGTAATGCCGATATTTTTTTGTTCGTCATAAATCGTTATCGCCGGGATTAAAGTCCCGTAACAGGCATCACCGTAATACAAATGCAGACCGCCAAGGTCTTCCAGTTGACAAGGGAAGCGCTCATGCGCCGCCCATACCTTCAGTTTATACGCGGGATATGGATATGGGAAAAGCTGCCGGAGCTGAATTGAACGCTCCTGGAAGCCTGGCTTCAGGCCCGCCTCAACGCGCCACGACAAACAATCATTGCATACTGTCCAGATTTCATGCAAAACAAATTCGCTATCATTCCAGCGTTTTTCAAATACTAACTTTGACTCCGTTTTTTCAACCAATATGGTTTCGGACTCAGTAGCGTGAAAAATCTTTCCCCGAAGGTCATCAATAACCGTCAATCCGCCGGAATAGCCGTTCCAGCAATGTGTGCCGCAGAATACGTGCTCAATATTTCCGGCATTGTTAAATGTCACTGCAACCGGGTTGTCCCCTTTAACTTCAATCTTCATATTTTAATCCCCATATGTTCACAATACCTTTTGTAAAGATTTCCCGCCTGCGGGTAACAAGAATTAGGGCTCATGAAATGCGGGAACTCAAAAGTTATTGCCTTTTCAAAACCGGCGTTTTGTGCAAATTCCATTTTCATAAGCATCTGCTGCCATTTTATGGGCGGAAGACTTGCTGTACAAATATCAAAAGATTCCAGATTGGTCCAGCTCGTCAGTCCATGCTTGTCGGCTAACGCTTTATTGATTGCCATAAAATCAGGCATTTCTTCAAAGGTGACATGGGCATTCTGGAACGATACAATATCCACCGCGCCCTTAATTTCCCCCATAATCCAATCCCAGTCGGAATAATGTTCATCAAGGGTGACAGAAAGTTTTTTGCGCTGGCCTTTAGGCAAATTCCGCCTGGATCCGGCATTTGCCCCCTCAATCCCGGGAGAAATAAAAGTTGGAAGGCCGTTCGATATCTGCTTACAGTGTTTCCCTACAATTTGAAAACACTTGACAACATTAAATGAACATCGTCCGGCTATTTCCTGTGACAAGTACCAGCCGCCAAACGCCGGGCTGTTTCCGTAATTTGTCCATATCTCATCACAAACCCTGTTCATTAAGTCTGTTTCTTTTGTCACATCGTAAGCTGCGCTTAACCAGTCCCGGTTGGCGTGGTATGTTCCGCAGAAAAATTTCATGTCATATTTTTCCGCGAGCCGGAGATAGAGGGCGATCAAATCATCCGGCGGCCGGTACGCATTTTCATATTTTTCCAATACTTTGGACGGATATGCGCTCCATCTTTCCGACCCGCAGCGAATCATGACAACCGTGTCAATCCCTATCGCCTTCATCGCGGCGAAATCTTTATCCCATTCATCCTCTCCCCAATTCCACGAAGGAATATCATGGCTGACTTCATCAATAAATGTTCCGGTGATTTTTAATGTTGAATTGTTCATATGCGACATCTCATCTTCCTTTTATTTTGTTTTGTCAGAGATATTTTTACAAATTTTAATATCTTAGTTTCTTAAGCTTTAAACCTATTGCATTTCCATCCAAATAATCTTATAATCATGCCGGCGGATTTTTATATTCAAAGATTTATTGTAGTCGATTTTTTCATCAGTTTCGGCATCTTTGACATCTTTGATTATCAGCGTGTCCGGATCATACCCAAGTTTTTCGAAGTCAACAGTCGCATTCACGCTGGCTTCATTCTTGAGATTGGACAAAACAATCAATAATTTTTTATTCGTCTGCCATACAGTAGTGAGAATATCCTGGGAATCTGTTTTTATAGGTTGGTATTTACTATTCGACCAATATGGATATATCCTGGTATTCTCATTTCCGAACCCAAATTTATTTTGTATCTCATGCCATTTTCGTAGAGGTGATCTGTTTGGCATTGAGCCATCCCAGATAGATACGTCATGCGGAAGCATCAAAGCCATTAGTGCCCTTGTCTGTTTTCCATCTGGATCTTCTTTGATTAATATATGAGACATGAAAAGACTGACAATACCATATTGGCGGCCCATAATATGAGCACGTATATATTCAAGGTCAGGCC
>CAIJKT010000441.1 GCA_903821255.1 uncultured Lentisphaeria bacterium
GATATTGACTTTGAAGTCTATGAAGGCGAAGTCATCGGTCTGCTGGGACCGAACGGTTCAGGTAAATCGACCACCGTTAAAATGATCCTCGGCCTGCTTTATCCGACTGCCGGAACGCTTTCTGTATTCGGACAGTCTCCCCGTGCTGTGGAAACCAAACGGCAAGTCGGCTATCTGCCGGAAGAGTCGTATCTGTATAAGTATCTTACCGCAATTGAAACTCTGGACTTCTTCGGCGCACTGTTCAATCTTTCCGCCGAAGAGCGCCGCAACCGCAGCGATCAACTGCTGGAAATGGTCGGCTTGAGCCACGCCCGCAGACGCCGTGTAGGCGAGTTTTCAAAAGGGATGGCCAGACGTATCGGGCTGGCCCAGGCAATGATTAACGACCCGTCGCTGCTGATTCTCGATGAACCGACATCCGGCCTTGACCCGCTCGGCTGCAAAGAAGTTAAAGACTTGATTCTGATGCTCAAGAAAAGGGGCAAAACGGTTCTTATCACCAGTCATCTGCTGAGCGATGTTGAAGATATCTGCGACCGGGTCATCATTCTTTACGGCGGAAAAATCCGGGCCACCGGCACTCTGCATGAATTGCTCACCGTAACCGATGCGAATAGAATCACGACTCCGGCGCTCAATCCCGCAGTTACGGACAAATTAATCAGTATCCTGCGTGAAAATCTTTCCGGCGATGAAT
The DNA here is from genome assembly GCA_903821255.1 of uncultured Lentisphaeria bacterium. The sequence goes on from CAIJKT010000441.1 coordinate 701, forward strand.
TCACATTTGACCATCCGAGGAAAAGTCTTGAACAATTCTTCCTGGAAGTGATCAATCAGGCCAAATCAGAAAGCATAGAGACCGCAGGGGTGGTCGGCGGCGGAAAAATCGCGGAATATCTGACCGAAAATCAAACCTCAGAAGCAATTCTCAGTGATTTAGCCCGTAATACTGATACAATTAACGTTCCGGAACCTGCCGTCAAGCAGGAGCCGGCAGAGAATATTGACGAGGAAAACAAGGCGATTGAGAGATTAACCGCCGATGCTCCATCTGCCGGAAAACCGGCGGAAACCCAGGAAAAACCGGTGGAAACTGTGGCAAAAGCAGAAGAAGATTTGTCAAAGGCGAATGAAAAACTTAAAGATCTGCTTTCTTAAAGTTCAATTTATTGGAATAAAAAATGACGGCATTCTGGGCAATCGTAAAACTTACTCTTAAAAACGCAGTCCGTTCCCATATTTTTCAACTGCTTCTTTTTTTGCTGCTGTTGTGCGTCGTCCTGATTCCATATACTATTTCCGGCGACGGGACTGCACGCGGTTACATCCAGATATCTTTACTGTACAGCCTGTCAGCAGTGGCGTTTGTGCTGTCCCTTTCCTCAATCTGGCTGGGGTGCTTCCTGATGACCAGGGATGTGGAAAGCTACCAGTTGCACATGGTTATCTCAAAGCCTATTTCCCGGCTCACAATCTGGCTTGGAAAATGGATAGGCATTATCCTGATTCATCTGATCCTGCTGCTGATTGCATCCAGTACGGTTTATTCCATCGTACTCTGGAGATTTTACAACCAGCCGTTCTCTGACAAGGATAAAAGCCAGATTGAAAACGAAGTAATGGTTGGGCGGCGGGTATTTTATCCGGAAACGCCAGATATTGATGAATGGGCCCGCAAGTTGCTGCAGGCAAAGATATTGGAAGCCACCAAAGGCGGCGCCCAGGTTGATACCTCTCCCGTGGGACAGGAAAAAATGCTGAAAGATCTCAAGCGCGAAGTCCTTGGCCGCCTGGCTGAAGTTCCGCCCGGCGGCGACAGAATCTGGGTTTATAAATCGCTTCCGGTGGGATTTGACCGTCCGCTTTATTTCCGCTACCGGGTCTATGTCAGTAAAGTATCATCAGAGTCGCAACGGCTGACCCGCGGCTGGTGGGGAATCAGGATTGCAGAGCCGGAAACAGAGGAAAACAAACCTGCCAATGTATTTGAAAAAGCAAAGTTTGAACAGAAAAAATACAAATACTCGTTTTTCGCGATGACGCCAGCTCCTGAACAGATTATGTCCGGCACTTTTCTTGAAAAAGATTTGCCGCCCAAGGTTATTGATCCGAATGGCGA
>CAIJKT010000442.1 GCA_903821255.1 uncultured Lentisphaeria bacterium
ATAACACATAATTCTCCGCTTCGATGGTCCACTCAAACCGCCCCTTAATAATAAAACAAATTTCTATGCCAGCGTTGTAATGTGGTCCCAGCCAACTGGATGACGAGTCGGAAATGGAACTGTGTCCCAGCATCTGGATGTGCGGCAGACCTTTTAAAGCAGCTTCGTTTTCATTTATTGAGAAATTATTGCAGGGACTCATAATTTATCATTTCTTCCAGTGTACGATTAAGAAAGCATTATTTGTAAAATACTGCTATAATATTAATAATCAACAATTGCAGAACTTTAATATAAAAGGATTTTCTGTTTATGGAAGCTAAATTAAATAGTCATGATCTTGCGATTCTTCGTCGGCTTGCCGACACCAAAATGCGTTATGCCATGGAACCGGTCAATCTTGAACGGCGGCAGGCCTGGTATAATCTTGACGGCGGCGCTAGTTGGCGTCCCATGGTACTGGCGGAGTTTGGTGGTGTTAACGACGACAAACGTCCGCTTTCGCTGAATGTACTTGAATGTCAGGACGAATGGGCGCGCGGCTTTGAATGGGGGCTGCGTGCCGAAATATGGCAGTTCGAGACACTGAAAGATGACCATGTTATTGAACCTTACATGAATACTAATTGGGTTGTGCAGACTACCGATTTCGGGGTGGAGCGGATTGAGCATCGCCCGGATGGTATCGGTATGGGCGCGTGTTCCTGGGAACCGGCGCTGAAGAACCTTGATGACGACTTTTTGAAGCTCAAACAACGCAGTTTCGCTGTGGACCGTGACGCCTCGCTGGCTAAAAAAGAACGGCTGGAAGCGGTGTTTGCCGGGATCTTGCCGGTTCGTCTGCGCGGCAGTTATTGGTGGACTTTGGGCATGACCATTAAAGCGATTGACCTGATCGGGCTTGAGAACCTGATGCTCTATATGTACGACAATCCGGAAGGACTGCACCGGCTGATGAGCTTTTTGTGCGATGATCATCTCGCATACGCCCGCTGGCTTGAAGCCGAAGGTTTGCTCAATTTGAACAATGAGAACGACTACACCGGCTCCGGCAGTATAGGGTACACGCGCGATCTGCCGCAAAAAGATTTGTCGCCTGGCGGGCGTGTGCGAATGAAGGATCAGTGGGTGTTGCTCGAATCTCAGGAAACTGTTGGTGTCGGCCCCGAACTGTTTGAGGAATTTATCTTCCCGTATCAGAATAGGATTGCGGAGCAATTCGGCAAGTGCTACTATGGTTGCTGTGAACCAGTAAACAACCGCTGGCACATTTTAAAGCGGATTTCAAACCTGTCGCGCGTTTCAGTTTCCCCTTGGGCTAAAGAGGAATTCATGGCCGATGCCTGCGGCACATCTATCGTTTACTCGCGCAAGCCGAACCCGACGCAGATTAGCACGGTACATTGCGATGAAGCCGCCATTCTAGACGACCTGCGCCGGACTGTCCGTACTGCTGCCAAATGTCGACTGGAAATCATCATGAAAGATGTGCACACCTTGAACAACGAACCGCAACGTCTTGCCCGCTGGGTCGAACTCGCCCGCCAGGCAACCGCCGGGGACTGAACGACTGCGGTGTCAGTGGGCTGGAAAAATCGTCCTGAAGGAAAATATGCAACGGCAGCACGGATTATTGATTAATCAGTCGTGGTTCAAATTCCCGACTGACGAGGTGTTGCCCTGGGGAGTGCGTAGGCCATTGCCACGTTTTTTTTGAACAGCGGATTCCTGTTCTGCCACATGGCTTTTGCCAGATTAAACTTGTATTGGCAGGAG
>CAIJKT010000443.1 GCA_903821255.1 uncultured Lentisphaeria bacterium
ATCATCGTCGCCAATCACGCCCTGTTTTTCACCGATCTGAAAATGAAGCAGGACGAAAATCTTGAAACCACACTCCTGCCGCCATACTGCGCCGTAGTGATTGACGAATCCCATACGCTGGAAAACAATGCCGCCGAATATCTCGGGCTCCGCGTCAACAGCGCCGGGCTGCACAGTTTCCTCAACCGGCTGTTCAATCCGGAACACGGCAAAGGACTGCTGGTCAAAAGCGGCCCGGAAGCCATGGAACTGCGTTCCGTGATCGCCGACATCAAGCGTGGCGCCGCCGCTTTTTTCAACATGGCCGAACAGTTCCTGCTGGAAAAACAGGACAGCGTCCGGCGTTTTCTGAAACCGGCGCTGATTCCGGACCTGCTCAGTCAGCCGCTCGGCAGGATGCGCAATATGCTGACCGAATTCATTAAGACTCAGGATGATAAAGATTTTAAAACTGAGCTGGAATCACAACTGATGCGCTGCGATGCCTATATTGACGGCATCAACGATTTCACCCAAATGACCTATCCCGAACATGTTTACTGGATCGAGGAGGACAAGGTCGGGGTATCGCTGCGGGCCGCTCCGCTGAACGTCGCCGCAATCCTGGAGACCATCCTGTTCTCCAAGACATTTCCGGTGATCCTGACCAGCGCCACGCTCACCGTGAAGAACAGTTTCGATTACTACCGCTCACGCGTCGGCTACGGACGGGGCGCGGAACTCCGCCTCGACTCGCCGTTCAGCCCCGGCCAGGTTCAACTGTTCATCTCCAGAGCCATGCCGGAACCGACCGACCAGACCTATAAAGACGCGCTGTTGCAGGAAATACCGAGGTTCCTGATGATGACCCACGGCAAGGCGTTTGTGCTTTTCACCAGTTATCAACTGTTAAAATACTGCGCCGAAAACCTGAAAGACTTCTTCGAGGACAACAATATCACCCTGCTCACCCAGGGCGAATCCATGACCCGTTCCACCATGCTCAAAGAATTCAAAAGCGACATCAACTCAGTAATTTTCGGCACCGACAGCTTCTGGACCGGCGTGGACGTTCCCGGCGAAGCATTGTCCAATGTCATCGTCACCAAATTTCCGTTCGCCGTGCCGTCCCACCCGCTGATCGAAGCCAGATGTGAAAAAATAGAAGCATCCGGCACCAATGCTTTCATGGGTTACAGCCTCCCCGAAGCCGTGCTGAAATTCCGCCAGGGCGTGGGCCGTCTGATCCGCAGCAAACACGATACCGGCATCATCGTCATCCTCGACCGCCGGGTTTTCTCCAAACGCTATGGACAATATTTCCTGGACTCCATCCCCCCCTACCCTGTACATTATAGCTGAGATCACGGACAAACCGGAAAGACAAAACAGCTCATGCGCAAGCGGTCTCTAAACTCTCCGGAATATAATCTTAGCAGCGACATCCATCTCGGACGGTGGTCCGGAATGTGCGAGTGCGGTATCCCGAATGAGGATTCTCTAATCCTTAAGTAATGTGGTGTACGGCAAGTTTTTTTTGTAATAATTCTTCGGACGTTGCTTGATTTTTAAAAAAGATGCATCATAATAGTAGTAAGTTAAACAGAAAATTGTGATACTGATAAACACTATATAGAGCAGGCGATACATCCGGTTTGAGGTGTGGGGCTGGGCCGGTTTTCCGGCAGCAGGAAGAAATACCTGTGGG
>CAIJKT010000444.1 GCA_903821255.1 uncultured Lentisphaeria bacterium
CGCCGGGGGACATCCTGTAACCGCTGTCACTCCCTCTCTGGGTGCTGAAATCAACGAGAGTTGAGTAGAACCAGGCATCCGGTCCGCAGCCGGCGAACAAGTCGTTTTCGCGAATGCCGCCAAGAATTGCCGGATAGAGCTGCTTGCAGCACATGGCCTCCCTGACCGCTTTGTCCGAGCCTTTATATTTTTTATATGTTTCCGTAAATGCTATTGCGGAATCCAATAATTTTAAATCATTCATTTTGTCTTGGTCTTATATTAACATCGTTTTAAATTGTCTATTACCTTACTCCGCAAGGATCATCAGCGGATATAATTCCGGCTGGCGACCTGGTTCCGTGCCGGATTTAGTCGAAGTCAGCCGTCCGGAAAAGACTTTCTGCTTTTCATCGTCGCGGTCATTGATGCAGACGCCAAGCGCCGCGCGGTATCCACTCTCAAGCCGCATCGGCAGTACCAGCCGCTGCGGGAGCGCCGCTTCAATTATATATCCGTCATCAGTCTGCTTGAAAAAAGTCTTGATTTCGGGCTCAACCATACGGGCTTTGGGCGCGTTGATGCCGCCCGCCTGCTGCGGCTCCGGGGCCTCCCAGCGATAGACAATGCACTGATTGTTTGCGTCCGGATAAAAGTCATAACTGTAATCGTCCGGGCCATAGCCTTTACCCGGATTAAACCGTCCGTCGGCTTTTGTGTCAATATAAACCTGTACGCTGTCATTAAGATAGCTGTTCGGAATTTTTGGATAACGTTCGTGAACGAATTTATCGTCTTTCACTTTAAACCGCAGATAGAGATTGTCCTTATCCCAGCAGACCTGATATCCTGCGCTCAGAGATTTCGGATCAACCGCTTTTTTCGCATCAACAGAGTTAACCAGTTGAACAACCGGGATGCCCTGCCAGGAACTCTCATCCCCCGGCGTGACAGTTTTATGCGGAATGGAAAAATAGTTATATGACACATCATGCTTGAAAACACGTTTATCCGCCATTGCGATCTCAACCGGCAGACGCATTTCGCGCATTGCCCCGACGCTCCTGTCCATGTTATTGTCCAGTGGGAATACCTTCTTTTCCAATCCGGAGAAGCTGAAAGAATCTGTTTTGCCGTCCGGCAGCTTGATTTTAGCAGGGACAACCCTGCTGGTCTGGTTGTAGATTTCGATAATCACTTTGTCTGCATCCGGGATCGAACGCACCACCAGCGGACAGGAATTATCGCCATCCAGACTCGCCGTATTGACCGCCGCGATAAATGAATCCAGCGAACCGGCTTTGCCACGGATGAACAGCGGAAACGGAGTGGCCGGAACTTCAATATCGCCATTCTTGATCTGCGGTTGACGAACATTGCCCATCAGGTCGATAAACTCCGGGGTGTCCTCGCCGAATTTGAACGTCAGTGCAGGACTGGGCTTAAAGCCGCGGTCCACCTGATCAATATGACTCCATAAAGCCATTACCGGACGATTTCTGCTGTCGGTGTAAATGTAACCGCGAATGTCCGGGGCCGGACGGAAATCCTGACGGAATTTTATATCGCCTAACAGATGTCCGAGCGTATTGGGCACCTTTTCCAGCGCCAGCGGCGTCAGGTTATAATCCATATAGCCCCAGCCGACCCAGCCGTTGTACGACTGCACTTGCGGCCAGTATTTCAATGCCATGAGCCAGCTTCTGGCAAACAGCGCAGTAGCTACCCGTTCCCCCCAGCCCATATCATAAGAAACATAATTTGCCCGGTAATGATCAGTAGTACACGCTTTATAAGTGGACAATCCCCATTCCGGCACATTCAGCAGAGAATGATAAATCCCTTCTTGAAAATGAATTGGCGTTTCCGGACCGTAACCATGCCTGGCCAGCATTTTGACAAATGTGCCGATGTCGTTGTCGAGATCCGCCGGATATTCCGGCATCGGCCGGTATGGATGAATTGCCAGAGCGTCAAAACGCATCTTGTCACCAATCGCGGTTAAATACTTGTCATATTGCCGGATTCCTCCATCCGGGCCCATATTACACGGTCCGCCTTCGGGCATGACGATGACTTTCGGGTTGGCGCGTTTAGCGCCGCGGGCGGCGGCAAC
>CAIJKT010000445.1 GCA_903821255.1 uncultured Lentisphaeria bacterium
GTTTTAAGAAAAGGTACATCCCTTTTTTCCACTGTCAAAATACAAAGATTATGTAAAAGCAGAGATTAAGCGATTGCAGTCAAGCTATTTGTGCATAATCAGTGGAAAGAGCGGATCAGGAAGTCTGAGGGTATAAACAAAGTCCCCCCAAAGCAACCATGCGAAAAGCGTTATCAATCCGGCACGGCTATAAACCAGTGTGCCGACGCGAAAGCGTGATTCATCGTGAATATTCATATTGTCCAGTCTCTTTGTCAGGATAAATATCTTTTTACATAACCGAATAATCTGGTTGGTTCATTTATTTATCCGATATTCCGTTTTTTATGCCGCAGGCGTTTTTCTGAATTACTGGAACAGTTCGGCGACTTTCACGGTACGTTCTTCGCGACGGGATATCTCCGCTGCCTGCCCGATGGCAGTTGACCACATGCCATGCTCAATCGTTGAACTGTTTTTCTCTTCGCCTTTGAGTACCCGGAAGAATGCGTCTATCAGCATGGGATCGGCTCCACCGTGCCCGACTTCCATTTCCTGAATGTGATGAGTAATCACTTCCTTACTCCAGCGCGGACGGTTGTCGCCGTAGGATATTATGTAATGCTGGGCCATGACGTTCTGAATGATGTCTTCGACCGGAGCATCGAACACGATTTCCAGACTCGGCAGTTGAGACGCAGGCGCGAAACCTATGCTTCATGATCGCTAAAAACTATCTGGTTCCAGCGTTCGGGAATATGAATATTATCATTCCCCATAATACTCCATGTCCAGCCTTTAACCTTGCGGGTAACGCGATCATGGTGGGCGCGATAGGCGGTCATGCGAAAAGTATCTCCGGCCTTCGGCGGCAGCGGTTTACCTCCGGCAATATGCCTGAGACTGGCCCATGGAAGAGCTAACTCCACCGTCCAGCCCTTATCTTTAATTTCCGGACAGTTAATACTGCCATCAATATAAACGGCATGTTTCAGGCCAGGAAGCTCATAACTTAAATCGGCGTGACGCCCGATTTGCTCCCCCTCCCGCGCCACATAATACAACACGTCCGGGGCTTTGAACAGATTTTCAAGTTCGGCAAAGCGCTGTTCTTTGACCAGCGGTTCAATCCAGGTCCATCTGATCTGATAGGTATTATTGAGTGGATTTAAGCCTAATTCGTAATAATAGCCGTCGCCGGAGAAAAAAAATTCCACGTCCTCATCCCTGATGTAAACGTGATCATTGAACCCGGTCAGACTGCCGCGAATATCCGGGTCTTCAACTTTGTAACCCACAAAAAGATACTCGTCATTCCACAGCATGGCGACACGGGTCTCCAGCGGGGTTTTGCCCCCGTCATGGATAAAACCAAACGGCTCTGACCACCTGGTTCTTGACCATACCGGTTCGTCAAGTCTCCCGTCAATGGTCATCGGCTCATTAGTCCTCTGGCACTCCCAGGTTTTCACCGGAGGAAGCGTTTTCAAGTCAACTTCGACCACTTTCGCCCAGCGTGCAAATTGGGCAACTCTCGGGGTAGGTCCAAGCTCAACCGGACCGATGTCCGTAAGGTCAGGCAGTTCAACTCCGTTAAAATATTGTTTATCGTTACTCATGGTTTTTCCCTTTTCAGATAATAATTAAAGAATTTTATGCTAAAATCACGATTCCAACTGCCATGCCCCCCTGAAGATAAATTCAAGCGTAATTTTTGTCGGGCGGATGCCGCTTTATAAATAGCTTCCAGCCGTTTAAAGCAGGCCATCGCGGAATCTATTTTAAAACATTCATCATTGGCTCCAATATCAATAAGCAAAGGGCGCGGCGCCAGGAGCCCCTGCAATTCAGGCAGATTTACCAGTTTAAATAATCCTGGCGTAATCTGCCATCCGCAATAGTTCAGGTCACGAATGCCAAAACACTCCCATAAATCGCTGTACGTAATAATCTCAGTTGCCTTGATGCGGTTGTCCGCCAGCGTTAACCATAAACTCATGGTTCCGCCAGCGCTCCACCCCATTACACCCAGCCTGTTGCCATCTACTTCCGGAAATGTCAAAGCAAAGTCAATTGCTCTTCGTCCCTGGGCAATATTAATGCCGAGCGTGGTCATTCCGAGCATAGTCGCGTGAAGGTAATAAAGGTTGCACCAGTCACGTCCATTAGTTTCAGAATAATGATTTGGTTTGGTATTGTCGTTGCGTTCACCTTTCCCCAGCCAGTCAATGGCAAAAGTAATAAAACCATGTTTCGCTAATTCGTGTCCAAACAATGCGGCAGACAAATTCTCATCCGGCACATTACCCATGATTTCCTCTTTGCCCTTCTGGTCGTGCCCGTGACAACAGAAGATCGCCGGGTATTTTTTATTTTTGTCCAGCTTTAATGGGAAATTAATCTGAAATACCGCCGAACTGAATTGCGAAACCTCAATGTACCATTTCTGTTTCCGCAGTCCGTCATGCTCCCACTCCGCAATCAATTCCGGGTTAAGTTCGCCGGTTGCCGGCAAATCGCCCAGCGTTGCCATCACCTCCGGCATGGCGGCCTGCTCCCAGTCCTTAAATGCCTGCCCTTGATAGTGATATTTTGGAGTATGGTTACGAACCATCTCCAAAAACATCTGCTGCGGACTTAAATTACGTAATGACATAATAGCGTCTCCTCACATTTCGCATTATTTCCATCTTTTCTATTCATTGACGAGAAAAAAAAGAATAACATAGTAATTTCGCTCATGGAGCACGGTACCCAGCTTCACCGCCCATAGACACCCATTTGCGATATACTATCCAGGCCGTGCAACCACCGGCGAAGTAAAAAGGAACCGGCCACAAAAACACATAACGGTAATCCTTCACGCAGTCGAAAAAGAGTCCGCACAAGGGCCCTATCAGCGCGGCGCCGATGGAAGACACCATCGCCCCGGCCGACCCGAACTGCCCGTACCGCTCACGCGGGTAAAGATCAATCAACCATTTCATGATTGCCAGTCCGGTCAAGCATAGAGGGACACTGCATAAAATGCTCCACAGTAACAGTGACCAGTAGTCATGAA
>CAIJKT010000446.1 GCA_903821255.1 uncultured Lentisphaeria bacterium
CGCGAATTTGCGAAAAGACTTCGATCAACGCTTCAAGATTGCGGGTTTTGTTCCATTCGTAAACCGCCTTGGTGGCAATCTGGAGAATTTCATCTATTGAAAAAGGCTTGCAATAATAAGTTACTTTGGCCCCGGCCTGTGACACAATCTCATCAATGGAATGATCGCTGTAAGCAGTAACAAAAATAATTTCAGCACGGCTGTCAATTTTCCGGATTTGAATAACAGTCTCCAAGCCGTCCCAGCCCGGCATGCGCATATCCACAAAAATTGCGGCATACGGTCTGTTTTCTTCACAAGCTTTCCTGACTGCTTCAAATCCCTCTTTCCCGTTTGAAACGTCGTCAATCTCAAATCTCATGACTGCCGGCGAAGTAAGCTTTATATCTTCAAGAGGATTTTCATCGCCAAATAGATCCGCTGCGGCATCAGACAGTTCGCGCAGATTTCTGTGATTGGAGCGGACGGGAATAAGTATTTCCCGGAAACTGTCTCTGACCGTCTCCTCATCGTCAATCACCAGTATGCGGGTATTAAATTTTTTAAACATGCGCCATCCTTTCTGTTCTTTATAAAAATATAGTTTATGTTGTTGTTTCCAGCGGTAATGTAATCTTTACTGTAGCGCCCTGCTCCAGTCCGGGGCTGCTCAGTTCAATTCTGCCGCCGTGCGATTTTATAATTGAAGCACACTGATACAGGCCGATTCCGGAGCCGCGATTCTTTGTGCTGAAACCGTTCTCAAAAAATCTGTCTGACGGCGCAGGCTCAAAACCTGCGGCATTGTCGGTTATTTCCATTATCTGCTGGCAGTTTTCCTGTCTGATTGCAATCTCGATCAGACTTCCGTCCGTCCGGCCGGCAATGTCAAAGGATTCGATTGCATTTTTCAACAGGTTGATTAATACCTGGATAATACGCGTTTTATCCACTTTGATTTCCTGGATGCCCGGTTCAACTTTAAACACTACCTTAATCGCTCTTTTCTGCAAAGATGCGGATAACATGGACACCGCATCATCCGTCAACTGTTTCAGTGATACGATCGACGACAACGTTTTACTGCCTCCGGCGTAAATCCGCTGCAGTGAAAGCACATCATTGATATGAGATACCAGATTAGCCATTTTTCGCGAATTTTCCAGTATGATATTTTTTCTTTCCGACAGCGACTCCTCAAGTTTTGCCAGAAACGCCAGCAGTTTCGTTACTTTGTCTCTTCCGAGAGCATGCTCCATGACCTGAGATTGATCATTAAACATTTTCCGCAGCATGGCCACGGATTGTATTTCCGGCCAGCCGGCATCGCCAATATGCTTTACCGCCAGTGTGCCGATTCCAGTCACGGCATTACCGATATCATGCAGTACGCTGCCGGCCATCAGCGCTTTGCCGCGCTGTTCCGCTTCATGCGCACCGGCCTCTTCAGCCCGCAACCGGTCGCGGATATCCTTGAAATTCTGAATCATGCCGGTAATCCGGTCATTCCGGTCATAATAAGGCACCGAAGTAACAATACAGGGAATTGATCCTGTTTTCGTCTTCAGAATAAAATCATGTTCAATGCGTTGCGGCAAGTCCAGCATCTTTTTAAATGTACACTCATCCGAATCGCAACGGGTTTCGTCACAGGCGGAAAATTCCTGACACTTATGTCCAATAACTTCAGCTCTGGGCAAACCGGACATTTTCAGATATTGTTCATTGGCCTCAATAATTTCATGGTACCGGCCGACCACCCGCATGCCGTCCCCGGCGGTATTGAATATCTGCCTGATTTCCTCTTCCGCTCGTTTGCGCTCAGCCAGCTCCTGCTCGATTCTTGCGGCAAAGCCGCGCAGACGGCAGTTTACCTTATAGGCATATATTGAGAAAAGCAGAATTATGCAGAAAAGCGAGAGGCCTGAAATAAACCATGTGCGATATTCTTTCCATAAAGCGGTAAATGTTATTTTCCCATAGTCTTCATATGGTCCTATGCGCAGTTCCTGCATACATTCATTGACTGAGTTATAATTCAACGGAGCCGACCATCCGGCGATTCCGGCGGCAACGGCAGCTTCCTCTTCCGGCTTAATCTGGGTTAATGCAACCATCACCTTTTCGCCAAGCCCGTGAGGAATATGCGCCAAGCTTGCAAACGGCCATTCCGGATAAAGTTGAGTCGAGCATAACAACGGAAACCGGCGCGTCGGGTATTCAACACGATGAATAATTCTAAAATCATCCGCCTTGATCCGGCCTTCACGAATCATGCTTTCCAAAATACCGGTACGTATCGTTCCCGCATCCACAGTTCCGTCCTTAACCGCCATGACCACCGCATCATGGGTTCCGCCAAACTGCAGTGAGGAAAAATCCAGATATGGATTGATATTGTTCTGCAGCAGCAACCGCCAGGCCATTTGCCAGCCGCCAAACGAAGTTTCATCTGTCGCCATGAAACTTCTGCCTTTCAGATCAGCCAGTCTGCTGATATTTTTATGGGACTGAGAACTGAAAATAACACCGCCGAATTCATTGTAGAAACTGCCTTTGTAGCAGTTTTCCATTGTAGCGATCCGGCTGACGTTGTAATCCATCTCCAATGTGATATAAATCGAAGAGTTAGCCAGAATAAAATCGACCTTTTTGCTCTTAACGGATTCGGTTATTTCACTAAAGGCTAACGGAACTATTTTAAAATTATATTCTTGAATATTCGAGGACAGAAAAACCGCCGTTGGCTCCCACATTTTCTGGCAGATATCTTTGCCGCGCAAAGCCAGTACCCCGATTTTAATATCCTGCCGATCCGCGGCAAATCCGCAGCAAAAAACAAATCCTGCGATTAAAATCGTCATCCATAACTTCAACTTGAAAAAAAACATTCCATGGCCCAGTATTGTTCAAACTATCAACCGGTGTAATATTCGTAAAATATTATACAATTTATGACTATAGAATACTTTGAGTTGAAAAGCAAATTTTTAAAAGACGATATCGTATTTTTACGTTCAAAATCGTTTCCTGCTTGACGACACAAATTACCGGGTTAATATATAACTGCATATTTTATGTGGCGAACAAGAAGGAAAATTTATGATCACAATCAAAAATAAAGAACTGAAATACGGCTTCAGGATGCCGGTATTCGGCATGGGAACCTGGATGATGGGCGGAAATTCCGAGCGTGACGCTGGCAATAACGGCGATGCCGACACCGCCGCGCTGATCGCCGGATTTGAACGCGGACTCACCCATATTGATACTGCTGAAATGTATGCAGGCGGCTTTACCGAAGAAATAGTCGGCCGCGCAATCGCCGGCAGAAAGCGGTCAAATCTGTTCATTACATCTAAAGTCTGGAACACCAATCTGAGTTATGACGGCGTTTTACGCGCCGCAGAAAGCAGTTTAAAGCGGCTTGGAACTGATTATCTTGACCTGTATCTGGTGCACAAACCGAATAACGATATCCCCCTGAAAGATACCATCCGCGCACTGGACAGATTGCAGGATGAAAAAATTATCCGCAACATCGGAGTAAGCAATTTCTCCGTAAAACGCCTTGATCATGCACAGGCACTGTCCGGTCATAAGATTGTCGCCAATCAGGCTCATTATAATCTCATTTTCCGGGAACCGGAAGTTTCCGGGCTGCTGGATTATTGTGGACAGAACGATGTAATGCTGATCGCCTGGCGTCCGCTGCAGAAAGGCGGGTTGACCGCCAGCGGCGGGGAATTTCTGAAACCGCTATGTGAAAAATACGGCAAAACGCCATATCAGCTCATGTTGAACTGGCTGATTTCGCAGCCCGGCGTAGCAACAATATCCACAATGCGCACGTTAAGACATCTTGATGAAAATCTAGAAGCGGTTGAATCGAAAATGGATAAGGAAGACATCGAGTTTATCCGGAAGAAATTCCCGGAACAGCAAGGCGTTTCAGAAGTTCCGTTGTCCTGAAAAATTGCGGTCAATGCTTTCCGATATAGGTCAGGATGGTCTGCATGAGATTTTCGAATACTGCCAGCCTGGCCAGTTCAAAACCATGGCTGTTCTGGCAGACATGCCCCAGCACGGCAACGCGCGCGGCGGCGCCTGCCTGGCAAATGGCGCTGGCATCTGAAAATGATTTTTCGTAAACCACCGGCTGCAGTTCAGTTCCTGCCTCGCGGGCTGATTCCAGTAAATCCCGGATCAGCCGCTGGTCATAATTACAAAGCGCATCCTTGCTCCAGATGCCCGGACGTCCATCGAGTTTCAAAACTGTCTGGTCAGTTATGGCACAACCGTCAACAGCTATAAATATTTCAGGTTTTTCACGCAAGGCCATTGCTCTGGCCCCGTAACAGCCGCCCTCTTCGTGTACTGTAAAAGCGATAATCAGCGGCGCTGACGGACAAAATCCGCGTTCTTTTAAAGTCTTCAACATTAAAAGCAATATCGCGACGCCGGCGCGGTCATCGAAACTCCATGCCGAAATCAGCGGCGAATTTTTTCTGCCAAAAACATAGGGCCCCCTGCCCTCTTTCACCGGAACCGCGCTGGAGCCGGGACGGACTCCGGCAGCTTTAAGCTCCTGCGGAGATAACCCGGTAATGATCCTGACCCCATGCCAGTCCGGCGCCCATACGCCGTTTCCGACAGCGTTCGCATGCGCCGAACCCATAGAAAACAAACCGGAAACGGTATTGTCATTATCCGTCATAATCACAACCTGGCATTCTCCCAGTTTGCATGGGTGCAGTCCGCCGGAAGGGCCCACGCGGAGATTGCCGCTCTCCTCAATCGCCGTCACCACCATGCCGACTTCGTCCATATGTGCCGCAAGAATGGTTTTCGGCTTAGTCTGGTCCTGACACTCCAGCCTGACCAGCACATTGCCGGACGCATCAGTCTCGCTGTCCACGCCGAAAGCGGCGAGCTTCCCGCGAATCACGCTCGCCATCATCTCTTCACGTCCGGGCGGTGCCGGAACGCAAATCAGTTCGGATAATATCTCCACAAAAAATTTATTAAACCCATCCATCGATATATGTTGCTTTCAGATTAAGGGTTAATCAGTCCAAGGCGAAAGATTTTCTCAGCGATTTCATAATTTCAGGAGCGGGAGTGACGGCGTTTTCCAGAACGGCATTGAATTTATCAACCAGCAGTTCCGCAATATGCCGGTGCACGGCTTCGATTGTCTCAACCGGCGACTGTTTACTCAAGGATTTGTATAATTGCATGGAATTGACCACCAGCGTTTCAGTGTTCGGATAGCCGGAACACATCAGGTTCCACGGCGCCAGTTGCTCCTGATCGCCGGCACTGCGGAAATCGCTGCGGAAAAGCACTGCCGGTTTATTAATGGACTTGGCTGCGATAAATTCTGCAACAGTGCCGGAATCAGCATCGCCGCCGTCAAAATTGAACAGCGCCAGATCGGCATTAAACAGCGCATTCAAATCTTTTCTGCGTATCTCGTCAAAACTTAATCCGTCAGTATCCATATCCTGCGGCAGAAAACATTCGAAACGCCCGTTTGCAACTTTTCCGATCTGCATCGCCAGCATCTGGTTGCCGGTCAAATGTTTATGATCAAACAACTCCCCCGCAAAAAATACAATAAATTTCCTCATTGCTTCTCCAGCAAAAAAATCTTTGTTAAAACGTACATAAATATAACGCAGCAGAAGACGCTGTTCAATACATGACATGGGCGGGTCCGGGAAGAAATTTTATATTAAAGAACTTTACTGTCCCCGGCGCCCGCATCCTTGGATTTGGCAAGCCAGTTATTGATAGTCGCAATGAATAACTCATTGTTGATCGGTTTGGTAATATAATCGTCGATTCCCGCCTTTATGCATTTTTCCTTGTCACCTTTCAGCGCATAGGCGGTAACAGCAATAATCGGCGTATAGAGGCCGGTCGCGGCTTCGTAATTTCTGATTTCCGCGGTCGCCTCCAGCCCGTTCATGACCGGCATCTGGATATCCATCAACACCAGGTCAAATTTCCCGTTTTTATAAGCCTCCACTGCTTCCGCGCCATTAAATACCGCGACTACATTATGATTCCGCTTCTGCAGCAGGACTTTTACCAGATAATTGCTGGTCTTGTCATCTTCAGCTAAAAGAATATTGGCACCTCTTTCCGTGATTTTCGGCACAGTATCTGCAACCGTCTGTTCTTTTTTGTCATCTGAATCTGTCGGCAGGCCCAGTTTCACGATGAAAAAGAAACTGCTTCCGACGTCTTTAATGCTTTCGACCCAAACTTTACCGCCCATCAACTCAACCAGCTGCTTGGTAATGGCCAGCCCCAGGCCGGTACCGCCGTAACGCTTTGAATAAGAACTGTCCAACTGGGTGAATGCACTGAACAGGCAGTTCAATTCATCTTTTGAAATTCCGATGCCGGTATCCGATACCTTGAACAGAACCTCGATATTCTTGTCGCCAATGCTTCTCAGCATCACCGCAACAGTGATTTTGCCGATATGAGTGAATTTTACCGCGTTGCCGATAAGATTGGCCAGCACCTGGCGGA
>CAIJKT010000447.1 GCA_903821255.1 uncultured Lentisphaeria bacterium
AATCAAGAAAAAACGAAGAAAACTGAAAAAAACGGAAGAAACACCAACAAAAAGCAATTTCGACTCCGGCAAAATTAAATGCTCAAAATCCGGCCAATATTAATGCGCGTTGACAGATGAGTGGCGTAGTAAGTTTAGAAGATGGTTATACTGTGCTGATAGCTTACTGGAATCAATGATAGATGAAATTAATGATTACGGTTTGCCAGAAGGAAGTGTTTCGTGGACACCGAAGAATTCCATCGCAATACTAACAAGCCTATGTGCAAGATTCCATAATGTTGTTATACAATTACGGCAACGCCATGACGGCAGAGTAACACTAGATGTCGAAGACGAATATGATGTCCAGGATTTATTCCATACCTTGTTGACTCTTTATTTTGATGATATTCGCCCAGAAGAATGGACTCCGAGTTATGCAGGCGGTAGCTCCAGGATGGATTTTCTGCTGGACGATGCAGGTATTGTCATTGAGATGAAGATGACACGAAAAAATTTGGCAAATAAGGAGGCGGCGGAGCAACTTATTATAGATAAAGAGAAATACAAGAAGCATCCGAAATGTAAACACCTGATTTGCTTTGTCTATGATCCGGACGGGCGAATAAAGAATCCTCGTGGTTTTGAAAAAGATTTATCTCAGACTGGCGACCACCCCGTAACTGTATATGTGAGGTCATGACTAAACATTTCAATACGATAACCGATCAGGAAATTTTGGATGCCATTAAGCGTTCAGGTTATCTGCTTGAGTCAAGAATCATTAAAATGTTAGATGAAACCGGTTATTGGGTTCAGCCTAATTATGTTATGAAAGATCCAATTACTGGCAAAGGTAGAGAAATTGATATTATAGTTGAACCTTCGCCATGGCAAAGTCCGCATAGTGGAAGTCTGGCAGTAAGAACTACTTTCATTATTGAGATTGTAAACTATAATTCTCCACTAGTCTTTTTCACGGCTAAAACAGATTGCGATATGTCTGATATGTTTGATGGAATAAAGTTTGAGACTTCAGGCAAAGTCAATTTATCTGAGGGTGAGATATTGGAGCGATATAAAGGATTAAAACAACGCGGTTCTGTTTTTATGCAATATTGTGCTTTTGAAAAAAAGAGCGGCAACAATAGCTGGATGGCGTATCATCCAGAAGATTTATATTCATCTTTTCAAAAATTCTTCTATTATATTTCTGATGAGCTTGAGCGTTGGGGGCAATGGACGAAGGGGAGTCACGATGAATATAATCGCATATTTTTCTGGCAACCTATAATTTGCACCGCTGGCGGAATTCGTATTGTTGACGAAACTGGAAATATGCAAGAGGTAAAACAGCTTAAGTACGAATATCAGTATGCAGAAAGAGATGCTATTGGAAGTAATAGTGCGTTGATTACTGTTGTAACGGTTGACGAATTGTTGAACTTTATGAACGATGTTATGGCACAAGATTTAGCTATTTTTGATGAGTTAAGGCAAAAGATAAAAATGGGGCATAGCAAGATTTAAAGACTGGCTGGCATAGCAAACGGGGCATATTTATGGATGCGCCATTCGGACCTGACGCCATTATCTAATATTTTTATGTATAAAATAGCTGAATTTGTCGGCTAAGACCCTGCTTAAAGCTGTTTTTTTTGATTTTTAGCTTTTTACCTTCACGACCTCCCCGAGCTTCACGGTGAAGATGTTCCCAGTTTTCGTATCACGCCTCCGGCGGGTATTTTTTGCAAAAATGCTGTATTTAACCGCTTTATTTAAAACGATTTACCTGCATATTGAGTGACAAATCTACTATATATAAAAGGACAGTCGTCAGGAGACGGGAGACAGGATTCAGAATGGGGATCGGTAAATCAGAAGTTAACAGGGATGGACAGGATAGACAGGATAAGCAAGGACTTATAATAGAAAATCCTGTTCATCCTGTATATCCCTGTTAAAGCTG
>CAIJKT010000448.1 GCA_903821255.1 uncultured Lentisphaeria bacterium
AATCAAGAAAAAACGAAGAAAACTGAAAAAAACGGAAGAAACACCAACAAAAAGCAATTTCGACTCCGGCAAAATTAAATGCTCAAAATCCGGCCAATATTAATGCGCGTTGACAATAGTAGCACTTCACAAAATTTGCATGAGCCTCTTACTGGACGGCAATATCTCATATCTTAAATGACTCCCAGATCATGAGAAGACATTTAAAAACAGACAATGAAGCAGCAAAGAACAGAACTTTACAAGATCTGTTCTTTTTTTTTGATTTTTTGGGTCATGGTATTGACTTATTTTAGCTAATCACTTATAATCACTTATAGACACTTATGGTAACTTGGGATTGCCACTTATGGAACTGTTACTGAAAAAGAATACTGTTTACAATCAGTTAAAGCGGGATATTATTTCCGGTAAACTGCGTGCCGGAGAGAAGCTTCCGCAGGGGGTTGACCTGGCTAAAGAGCTGGGAGTTTCCCACAATACACTCCGGTCAGCAATGGCTAAACTTGAAAAAGACGGTTATATTGCGATGATCCATGGTAAAGGCACATTTGTTTATCCTGATAATGCTAAATCCCAGGTGACCTCGACAATCATGGTTTTGCACGGCAATGACAACGGTTTTGAAGCTCCATGGCGCTATATTGTGCCGGAAGTATCCCGTAATGCCGCGGAGAAACAGTTAAAATCGTTCATCAGCACTGATGCTGCGATGAATATATTTTCAGAGTCGGACATCTGTGAATTTGTTAAAGCGAATAATGTTATTGGTATTGTATCAGTAATGAGTAACTTTAATGGTACAGAGCCGGTTATATCAAAAATGAAGGCCGCCGGTGTGCCGGTGGTGATTACGCATGGAAGGATGACCGATACCGAAATTACCGGTTTTGCTAGTATATGTGTGCCGGAAATGTGTGTGTGGGAGGACGCAATTGCCTATCTGGCCGGATTGGGCCATCGACGGATTGGCATTATCGGCAGCAGCAACCCGGTTCATCAATTCCGGTTTAATACTCTTGAAAGAAATATGGAATTGTTGGAAAAATATGGAGTGGTTACAGACCCCGACCTTATTCACACGTCACTTCTGGACAAAAATCAGATTAATTACGCTATTGAATCGTTGTTCCGCAATTTGCATAAACCTACCGCAATACTTTGCTTTTCTGATTTTTATGCCATCTATGTTTATGATACGCTGAAGCAAATGAAGTTACGCATTCCGGAAGATGTTGCGGTGATGGGGATTTGCGGCTATCCGGATGCGCGGCTTTTGAATCCGCCGTTGTCTACCATTGATTATGGTTATGCTGAATTCGCCCGGATGGCGGTGGAAATGTTGGAGCAACCGGATAAATGGTTCGATTCGCTGACCCTCAGGGGCAAGCAGCGGGTAAAGCCGTATAAGTTGGTTAAAAGGCAAAGTACCGAACTTAAATAATAAAACTTAAACCAGGGAGGTTTAGAAATGAAAAAGTCAAATTTTACGCTCATTGAACTCCTCGTCGTGAT
>CAIJKT010000449.1 GCA_903821255.1 uncultured Lentisphaeria bacterium
AATATTGCCTTTTTCCCATATTGCTTTAATTTCCATGTCGCTCAGCTTTCTGGAATAGACCCTGACTTCATCCAGCAGATAATTCTGAGAGGCGTCAGCCCCGATCGAAAAATGTGCTGAAGGCAGCGCTTGCGCGGAAATTCTCTTCGTGAAATCTTTTGAAGAGAAAGGAGCGCCGTTCATACTCATATATATCTTATTACCGCTCCATGCAAAAACCAGCAAATGCCACATATTGTCTGCCTTGATGCCGATTGCGGGCAACGCCAGAGAGCAGTCAGGAAGAACCTGGCTGTAAAGTATTCTTAAAAGGATTTTTCGTTCCAGTGGAGAGATGTTCTTAGGATCATTTTCCGTTTCCGCACCGATATAACCTTTGCTGCATTCGGTGGCAAAGAAAACTATTCTTGGCTCTCCAATGCCTTTTTGCCAGTTATCCGCAAAGAACCATAAGCTCACAGTTCCCGGTTTGTCAAAATCGATATTATTTGGGGCAGAATATCTTATTTTAACTCCACCCTTTCCACAGAGAAGCGAATATCCGCTTATGCCTTTTACAAAACTTTGTTTGCCGAAAATCAATATCGGTTTGGGGCTGCCGGCAGACATTTCAGGCAATAAGGATTTATTCCCGAAGTTCTGTTCAAATGTAATTGCATCCGATGCCACAGGAAGACTTGTCTCTTCAAAACCCAGGCATTCTGTTCCAGCCATGATGAAAAAAGGAATAAATCTCCAAATAAATTTTATGGGAACTTTATTCATCTTGTCAGTTTTGCTCCATTTATCTGCGCTTGTCAGATAATATATGATGCTCAGTTACCTTTCCAGAACGCGGATATTGCCGAAGCCTGGTCGTTGGGAATATCGCCGAGGCTCAAACTTTTTACATGGCCGTCATAGAACAGCGCATTTGCATTTTTGGCATGGCGGAAATCTATTCTGGCCGAGGTTGCCGCGGCTGGCTGGTTGCCGTTGCCGAAATTATAGGCGTATTGATACAGTCCGTTGCCGTCAATAGTTTCCGTTATGCACAAAGCTTGTCCGGTTTTTTTGATTCTGGTTATTTTCTTCAGCAATGTCCAGTCATTGAACGGGGTGATTTTTGCATTAAAAGCCCAACTGTAATATGCAAAGCCTGTGCCGTTAAAATCTGCTGTTACGGAAGGACACATGAATTTGCGCATTGCCGCCACTGAAGGAAAGCTGTTTTTAGAGTAGACGATATTGCAGTCGCTGAGGAACTGCATCCACATCCTGTTTGAATAAGGGGCGTAACTCCCGCCGGTGTGCATGGGCAGAATCCAGTCGTTGTATTCATTGCAATACATCAAAATCCCTGTTCCGGCGGTTTTGAAATTATTCTGGCAATTTGACTTTTTCGCAAGTTCCCGTGCCTTGTTGAGCGCGGGGAGCAGCATTGCCGCGAGGATTGCGATGATGGCGATCACAACCAGCAATTCAATGAGTGTGAATTTCGACTTTTTCATTTGCCTGATCCTTTTTATGTTTTTTTAGTTCTGCGCGGCATAAAGCTCTTCTTTATAAGCGCTGTTGATATTGGAAATCTTTGCTTCTTTAATATTGAGATTTGAAGATCTGCGGACATGCAGGACAGGCTTATGATAAACAAATTCCTTACGTCCGCTGAGCAGTAATTCAACTGCCATTCTTCCAAGCGTTTCAGGCTGCACGTCAATACTGGTAAGCGGAACATCCGATTCATAAGTCCACGGCGTATTATAACAGCCGGTTATTGCAACGTCTTCAGGCACTTTTATTCCTGAATGCAGTGCTAATGAACAGATTTTAGCGGCCAGATAATCAGAATTACAAATAATCCCGTCCGGTTTTGCCCCGAGAATCCCGGATGCCACCAGGTCAAAATCTTCATCTGCGGCCAGGCAGCTCACCCAGCGGCAGGAGGCGCCCGGGAATTCCGCAATCGCCCGCTGGCATCCGGCGTTAAGCTGCCACCGCGGATGGTTGGCCATGTGCGATGCTGTCATTTCAATAGTGACAGTGTTTTTATTGGTAACCAGCATCAGCTTTCTGCGCCCTGATTCCAGCAGATGCTTTGCCGCCAGATAAGCGCCGTGTTCATAATCAACCAGAACCGCCCCCCAGGGCGGAACCCCGCCTGTGTCATAGTAATCAATAAATACCGAACGCAAGCCGGGACGGTTGGCCAGCACCGGATTCCGCCAGTACCCTCCGCCATGCAGCAGCAGCCCTTTTACCGGCGAATTAAGCAAAACATTCAGGTTCGACATTTTAGACAGATTGTCAAAATCACAAGCATTGATATTATAACTTATTGGAAATAAATTATGTTCCTGAATATTGTATTTAACGCTTTCATAAAGTTTGCTGTAATAATGTCCGCTCGTCTGCATCGCGACGATTACCATGCGGTGCATTAATTCAACCGGATTGCTGCCGGAATCGCGGTTGATAAAAGTTCCGGTCCCCTTCACCCTGGTCAAAAGCCCCTCTTTAACCAGTAAATCCATGGCCTTAAGCACGGTTATGCGGCTGACATTGAAAAACTTGAGGATGTCCTCTTCCTTGGGAAGCTGATCTCCGCTTATTTTTCCGGACAGAATCATCTCCCGCAACTTGTCGGTCACTTCTTCATATTTGAATTTGTACGTCTTTATATTCATAAGTAAATAGTATGACTTTCTGATATTACTTACTATGATTATAATGCATTCCACGAGAATAGTCAACAACATTATTATAAAATAATGCGAAAATTACTGGACTTAAGTAATGCCTCAGTCTTTACGGTGGCTCAAAATATCCGCATAATTTAAAAAATTCTATTTGTTTATAGGGATTTTCATTC
>CAIJKT010000450.1 GCA_903821255.1 uncultured Lentisphaeria bacterium
AGTATGGCAGTTTCAATCAGATTGAAAAGAACCGGATCAAAGAACAACAGCTGTTTCCGGATTGTTGTAATGGACAGAAAGACATCCAGAGACGGCAGAGCGGTCGAATTTCTGGGTTTCTACGATCCCAGACACAAAGATGAAAAAATTGACCTGGAAAGAGCGGACTACTGGCTTTCCACCGGCGCAATTCCGAGTGAAACCGTTGAGGGCATCCTCAAGCGGGTAAGAAGCGGCGTCAAGATGTCCGACAAAGTTAAAGTAAGCAAGCCGTCCAAGAAAGCCGTGGCGAAAGCCCAGGCTGCGGCAGCAGCGGTTGCCGCACCGGCATCTGAAGCAAAACCTGCATAATTCAGCATTGAATTTGTAACCAAGGAACCATTAAAAGTGTTAAAGTCATTTGTTAAGTTTTTTACCGGTGGTGGTAGTTCGGAAGAAAAAAAGCCGGTACCCGGAGCAGAAGGCGGAATCAAGGATCTTGAAAATTTTGTTGATTACGTTGTCCGCGCCCTGGTCGATTTTCCGGACGCGGTCAGAGTTTCCTCTGAAATCGGTAAAGATTCGAATATCATAAAGATTGACTGCAAAAAAGAAGACATCGGCAAGATTGTCGGCAAAAGAGGCAAGACGATCATGGCAATTCGTGCTCTGGTCAGCGGCGCCGCCGGCCGTCTGCAGAAAAAAGTTTCAGTCGAGGTAAATGATTGATTTGCGAATTGATATCATAACGCTTTTCCCGGATATTTTTTTCGGCCCGTTCAAAGAGAGCATTATCGGCAGAGCAGTGAAGCAGGGGCTGGTTGAGATTAATGCTGTAAACCTGCGGAACTATACGCACGACGAACGCGGAACTGTTGATGACAAGCCTTACGGCGGCGGGCCGGGAATGCTGATGAAGGTCGAACCCCTCTTCGAGGCGGTGGAAGACCTCAGGACTGAGCAGTCGCTGGTGATTCTGACCAGTCCTCAGGGAGAGCGCTTTATCCAGAAGATGGCCGTTGAGATGACCGCGCATGACCATCTGATTATAATATGCGGCCATTATGAAGGCGTGGATGAACGAGTTCGCGCCGCGTTGATTGACAGAGAGATTTCGATTGGCGACTATGTGTTGACCAGCGGAAATCTGGCCGCGATGGTGATGACTGACGCAATTGTCAGGCTTCTCCCGGGGGTGCTGGGTTCCGATGAATCAAGCGTTGATGAATCGTTCGCCAACGGTTTGCTGGAGTATCCTCAATACACCAGGCCGGTGGAGTTCCGCGGCATGAAAGTGCCGGATGTGCTGCTTTCAGGCAATCATGCCGGGATCGCCGCATGGCGGCTGAAGCAGGCGCAGGAGCGGACAAGGCAGCGCAGGCCGGATTTGATAAGCGGCGCAGACAGTAAAATAAAACAATAACAGATATTGAATATAAAAAACTTGGAGGCTGATATGAACATAATGGATAAAATCAGAAAAGAACAGTGCAAGCAGGACGTCACCGATTTTTCCGCCGGCGACACTGTAAAAGTGCATGTTAGAATCGTTGAAGGCACTAATGAGCGTATTCAGGTTTTCGCCGGTACGGTTATTGCCCGCAAAGGCGTGGGCATTCAGGAGACTTTCACCGTCAGACGTGTTGTTTCCGGTCAGGGCGTTGAACGCGTATTCCCGCTGAACAGCCCCCGCGTCGCCAAGATTGAAGTGACCAGACAGGGCAAAACCAGACGTGCCAAACTCTATTATCTTAGAACTAAGATCGGCAAGTCTGCCAGAGTTAAAGAACGCAGAACAGTGTAAAAAGAGGATTCCCCTCCTTACATTCTGTATAAAATGGAATATCTTTCCATAAATGATAAACTCCTCCTCCTGGAACAAAAACGCTGGGCTGAGGGGTTTTCATTTGTAGGCGGCGTGGATGAAGTCGGTCGCGGTCCGCTGGCCGGCCCGGTTGTCGCCGCCGCCGTGGTTTTTCCGGAGGGCGCCCGGATTCCAGCGGTGAATGATTCGAAACAGTTGACGGAAGAGCGGCGTATTGAGCTGCGGCAGGCGATCCTGGAGGTTCCCGGATTGCAATACGGCATCGCCGTAGTGTCGGTGGAGACGATTGATAAAATTAACATTCTCCAGGCGTCGCGGATGGCGATGCGGCAGGCGGTAAGCCAGTTGGAGAAGCTGGATTTCCTGTTGATAGACGGGCTGCCGGTGCCGGATATGCCGGTGCCGTGCGAGGCGATAGTGAAGGGTGACGCCAAATCGGCCAGCATCGGCGCCGCCAGCATTCTGGCCAAAGTGTTTCGCGATGAACTGATGGTGGATTTGGCAGGACAGTATCCGCAGTATGGCTTTGAACAGCATAAGGGATACGGGACTGAAAAACATCTTGAGGCGCTGAAGGCCTATGGCGTATGTGCGATTCATCGCCGGTCTTTCGCGCCGGTGCGGGATATAATTAATCCCCCGCCTGAACAGTTGAATTTGTTTAAGTAAAGACAGGTGACATATTTTTGAAGAATTTGCGGATAAAATCATATATTGCAAACAGAGTCAGGCTAATTTCTGATGACAGCCGAACATGTGTCTGAATTATTCAGGAATTGCAGATGTTTGTATTTGAGATAACATGAAAATTGAAACATAGGATTTAAATAAAATGAGTAAATTTCCGATTGAAACGATTCGTCACAGTACGGCGCATATTATGGCTGCCGCGGTACAGCAGCTTTTTCCCGGAGTTAAATTTGACATCGGACCCTCGACTGAAGACGGGTTCTATTATGATTTCGATATGGAACACCGTCTGACCCCGGAAGACCTGGAAAGCATTGAAGACGCCATGCGCAAAATCTGCAACCAGAAACTGGCGTTTGAAGTGGTCGGGATGGATCGCGCTGAAGCGCTGGAGTTCCTTAAATCAAAAGATCAGACGTTCAAACTTGAGCGTCTGGCGGATATTCCGGAATGCGAGAAAATAACTTTCTACCGCTGAGGCGATATTACCGACATCTGAAGCGGTCCGCATGTGGAGCATACCGGTCAGATCGCGTCAT
>CAIJKT010000451.1 GCA_903821255.1 uncultured Lentisphaeria bacterium
CGCAATGTCACGCTTTTGATGCCGGCTTCGTCGCCCTGCTGAATATCAATGATCTCGTCTTTCCAGCCGCGGCGCTCAAACCACCGCCGGTACATGCGCATGAGCATTGAAGCCCAGTCGCAGGATTCAGTTCCGCCGGCTCCGGCATGAATCGAAAAGTAGGCATTGTTGCCGTCAAATTTGCCGGACAGGAAACTCAGGAGTTCAACCTGCTCCAGCTCGACGGAAAGTTTTCCCCAGGCGGCGGAAGCTTCCTCGCACATTTCCGGGTCCTCTTTGGCGAATTCGCACTGTACCGCAAAATCCTCCACCTGTCTGTCCAGACGGTTGTAGGGGTTGCACACATTCTTGCAAATGCTGAGCGCCCCCATAAGCTGCTGGGCTTCTTCGCGCTTGTCCCAGAAGTCAGGCGCAAGCATTTTTTCCTCAATCTCTCTGGTCTGCTGGATTTTTTCGTCTATTTTTAAAAAGGCCCCGAGATGTTTTATCCGGGCCAGGGCTTCTCTGCCAATTATTGCCAGTTCATCGGGCGTCATGTATATCTCCAATTTTTTTCCTCATAATAAACCTCCTGAAACACCAAATTTCAACCGCGTTAATGAAACCACTGGAATGATTTTACGGCGGGATGCGGCTGATCAAACAACCGTTCATTTACCGGCAATACCGGCGATTTGATCCGTGAAGGCCTGTTGGAATTCAGAAACTTTGGCTTTTTTCTCGCCCGGAATTTTTTCCAGATAAGTTCCGCCGATATAAAAACAGGCAAAACCGCCGGAAGCACAACCCCATGAACAGGCTTCAATAATATCCATGCTGCCCTCTTTGCCGTCATAGAACTGTTTCGCGGCGGATGCCAGCACGCCCCCGGCAAAATTATCGCCGCATCCGGTGGTGTCGCCGCGTAATTCCGGATTCTTTTTTATGCGTTCGCCGACCAGCCTGCAGACCGGCAGCGCGATCAGTTCCTGTTTCTTGAAGAACGAGCCGTCAGACCACACATGAAAATCTTCCGCGCCGTGCGTGATGATAAATGAGCGCAAACCGTTGGCAATGAAAAATTTCACCGCATCGTCGAGATTCTTTTTCCCGCTCAATTTCATCGCCTCCTCCCAGTCCACGATTAGCAAATCTATCAGGCGGTAGGATTCATCGCTTTCGCCCAAAGGCCATTTTCCGCCGGCATTTTTCTTTTCATTTCTGAAATCAAAAACCGTGGTGACAATATTGGCGCAACCCTTCTCCCGGCCTTTCTTTAACAGCGCGGTCAAGTGATCGTGAATCAGCGGGACCAGCGCCGTAGCGCCGAAAAAGACGATGTCCGCATCAAAGAACCGCTCATCCAGCATTTCAGGCGTATATGTCCAGGCGGACCCGATATTGTTGACAAATGAGCGTTCGCCTTTGCCGTCGTGATAGCCGGGATCGGAAAAAACATCGGTGAACGGGGAAAATCCCGGTTTCTGAATATAATTGCCAATATTGACCGGGGTCTGTTTCAGTATGGAGAGAATTTTTTCCGCGGTATCATCCTGCCCGAGCGCGCCGTAAAAATCGAATTCAATATTTTGATCGTAAAGCAACTGAGCGGCATTGATCAGGGCAACTATCGCCGGACCGCCGATGTTGAAGGCGTCGGGCTTGACCCCGCCGGTTATTTCATCTCTGATTTGCGCAAACGGCTTTCCGGCAAATTTTTCCAGGTCTTCGGCAAACACCAGATACCCCGGATTCAAGCCGCCGTCACCGTCGGATTTCGACATATATTTTTTAAACGCATCGCGGTTAAAATCAACGCTGGCGTAAACAAAATCGGCCAGGGAACAGCCGACGCATGATACTTTCATTTTCTTCATATTTTGAGTTCCTGATTATATATTCAAAATAACGCTCTTAACAAATAGCCCAATATCACCATATTGCCAATGCCAACAGCCAGACACGTATAAATTTTTAACAAAAGTCCGGCAAATATATGTCCACCGGATTTCAATTTAACTGCCGGACACCGGCAAAACAGATTTAAGTTGTTAATCTGCAACATTATAACTATATATTAACAAAATCATTTTACAAGTTTATTTCATTTCTAATTACGTCCTAACAAAATCCTAACAAACGAGGAGTAGCTTTATGTTGACTGTCAACTATTAATTTAATCAGGAGAGACAAATGAACTGGATCAAAAAAACAGCAGGGCTTTCAATTGCCGCCGGTCTGGCGGTATCGGGATTTGCGCGGAAACCATTAACGGCGCCGGCGCCTCTTTTCCGGAGCCTGTTTACCGGGTCTGGACTTACAACTACCAGAAAGCGAACGGCACCAGAATAAACTATCAGTCGGTAGGTTCGGGCGCAGGGATCAATCAGATTAAATCCAAAACCGTTGATTTCGGAGCCTCGGACAATCCGCTGAAACAGGAGGAACTGGAAAAAGACGGTTTGATGCAGTTTCCAATGCTGATGGGCGGCGTAGTCGTAATCGTCAATATCCCCGGCGTGGAATCCAACCGGCTTAAACTTGACGGCGAAACCGTAGGCAACATATTCCTCGGCAATATCAAAAACTGGAACGATCAGGCCATCGCCAGACTCAATCCCGAACTGACACTCCCGAATCTTCCGGTAACTGTTGTTCATCGCTCCGACAGTTCCGGCACCACCTGGATTTTCACCGACTACCTCGCGAAAGTTTCCACCGGCTGGAAAACGAATGTCGGCTGCGACAAATCCGTCAAGTGGCCGGTCGGCATCGGCGGACAGAAGAATCCCGGAGTCTGCAATAACGTGCAGAAAGTCAAAGGGGCCATCGGATATGTGGAATATACTTATGCGCTTGAATCAAAGATGCCGACCGTTATGCTGAAAAACCGTGACGGCAATTTCGTCAAACCTGAAATCAGCACTTTCCAGGCCGCCGGTGCCAACGCCGACTGGCAGAACGCTCCCGCGTTCTATATGGAACTGAACGACCAGCCCGGCAAAGATTCATGGCCGATTACCGGCGCCACCTTTATTCTGATTTATAAAAACCAGCAGAACAAAGCCAAAGCCGAAGCCATGCTCAAATATTTTAAATGGTGTTTCAATGAAGGCGCTCAAAGCGCGACCAATCTGAAATACGTGCCCATCCCGGAGAACGTTTTCAATCTGATCAAGTCATCCTGGGATAAATCAGTGGCTGCCGACGGCAAACCGGTCAATTATAAATCAGAAGAATAATTAAGAAGATTTAATGGAAAATCCGAAAAAACAACTGATCTCGCCGGATGTGTCGGATCAGCTTTTCAAAGTCATCACCGCTGTCTGCGCATTGCTGGCAGTGGCGGTGATGGCCGGTTTCTTTATCCAGTTGTCCTGGAGTTCGATTCCGGCAATCAGGACGTTTGGTCTGAATTTCCTGATTTCCAGCGAATGGGACCCGGTTAAGAATCTGTACGGCGCAATGCCCGCAATCGCCGGAACGCTGGTGACAACGGTGATCGCGGTGATTATTGCCGTCCCCCTCAGTTTTATCGTTGCCATGTTTCTGGTCGAAACCGCGCCGCCGGCCTTGAGTCACACGCTGAGCCATGCGATCGATCTGCTTGCGGCGATCCCCAGCATCATCTACGGCATGTGGGGCCTGTTTATTTTCGTTCCGTTCATGCAGAACCACGTCCAGCCATTTCTGGCGGACACGCTTCATCTGGGCGCAACTCCGCTTTTTGCCGGGGAATGCAACGGGTTCGGCTTTCTGACTTCAGGAATAATCCTGGCGATAATGATTCTGCCGTTCATCTGCGCGGTCATGCGCGATGTGTTCAGGATGGTGCCGCCGGTACTCAAGGAATCAGCATTCGGCGCCGGTGCCACTTCCTGGGAAGTCACCCTTGATATCACCATGCGCTACGGAGCGCGCGGACTGCTCGGAGCAATTTTTCTCGGGCTTGGACGCGCGGTGGGAGAGACTATGGCCGTGCTGTTCGTCATCGGCAATGTCCAGAAAATGCCGACTTCACTTTACCAGGCAGGCACCACTATTTCCGCCACGCTGGCCAATAATTTTGCCGAAGCCCAGGGCGTGTTCAGAAGTGCGCTGTTTGAACTGGGATTAATTCTGCTGGCAATTTCTTTCCTGATTCAGGTGCTTGCCCAGTTCTGGCTCAACCGGGTAAGCAGACAAATGGGAGAGAAATAATGAAGAAACGCGGACTTTTTTTCAGAAAGAATCTCAACCTGGCAGTTACCGCCGCCTCAATTTTTACCGTGGGGCTCGCCCTGATATTCATGGGCTGGATTTTATATACTGTTTTCGATAACGGCTTCCGCAGTTTTTCCTGGGCGTTCTTCACCGAACCGACCAAACCGTACGGCATTCCGGACGGCGGAGTGGCCAATGCCGTTCTCGGCACCATCTTTATTACCCTGGGCGCGGTGGTAGTCGGCGTCCCGCCCGGACTGCTCGGGGGAATTTATCTGGCGGAATTCGCCAAAGGCAATAAGCTCGGCAATGTCATCAGATTTTCCGCAAATGTAATGATGGGGATTCCTTCAATCATCGTTGGATTATTCGTTTATGCACTGATGGTTTATACCACAAAGAATTTTTCCGGGCTGGCAGGTTCCGTCGCATTGTCCATCATCATGTTCCCGGTGGTTCTGCGCACAACCGAAGATATGCTGCTGATGGTTCCGGACGCGCTGCGCGAATCCGCGCTGGCGCTCGGTGCTCCCCGCTGGAAAGCCACGTTGAACATTATCTGCCGCGCCGCCAGAACCGGCCTGATGACGGGCGTGCTGCTGGCGATTGCCAGAGTAAGCGGCGAGACCGCGCCGCTGCTTTTCACTGCGCTTTGCAGCGATAGCTGGCCGTTCGGATATTTTACTCAACCGACTTCAAATCTGACCATTACAATTACTGAATACGCCACGAATTCGCCGTTTCCCGAGATGCACACCCGTGCCTGGGGCGCGGCGCTGGTTATCACCGCGGCGATATTGATTTTAAACATTTCATGCAGATTTTTATTCAAGGACGGCAGACATGGAAAATAACGGCATCAGCAGCAATCACGCAGCGGGAGCGAAAAGTACCAAAATATCGGTACGTAATCTGAATTTTTATTACGGAACGCATCAGGCGCTTTTTGACAATAATATTGACATCCTGGAAAAGCAGGTCACCGCAATCATCGGCCCGTCCGGCTGCGGCAAATCCACCCTGCTCCGGACGTTCAACCGCATTTATCAACTCTATCGTGAACAGCGCGCCGACGGACAAATCATACTGGACGGGCAGAACATTCTCGACAATTCAGTGGACATCCTGGAACTGCG
>CAIJKT010000452.1 GCA_903821255.1 uncultured Lentisphaeria bacterium
ATTCAGCTCAACGGTCGGGAACTTATAACCCATGCCGGCAACATCAGCCATGAAATGGCGCAGGAAAAAGCCGCGCTGGAATATGACAAATACCGGCAAGCGCAAAACAAACTGGAACATGAACAGAGCCTGAAAGAACTGGAAGACGATATTAACGGATTGAAGAAACCGGCATCCGGCGCGGGGGAAAAAACATGAGATTCACCGAGGAAAAACTGGAGAAAGCCGTCATCGAACTCTTTGAGTCCGAACATTACACGCACATATCGGGGGAGCATATTCACAAAGAACTGCCGGATGTGCTGCTGCGCGACGACCTCAAACAATATTTGATGAACAGATATTCAGATGAAGATATCACGCTGAATGAAATCAATTCGATTATCCGCAAACTGGAACTGTTTCCGTCGTCCGCGTTATATGACAGCAACAAAGCGGTCATCAAGCTGGTGGCGGACGGTTTTCTGCTCAAGCGGGAAGACCGCAGCCGGAAAGACCTCTATATCCAGCTCATTGATTTCGGCGTCCTGGCGGAAGCGAGGGAACCGGCAGCAGGAGAAGTGCCGTTGATCATCGCGGAGGAACACGCCGCATATTCACCGAACCGCAACATCTTCAAGATTGTCAATCAGCTCGAAATCCAGGGTTATGAGAAACGCATTCCCGACGCCATCGTGTATATCAACGGGCTGCCGCTGGTGGTGATTGAGTTCAAAAGCGCCGTTAAAGAAAACACGACCATCAAAAATGCGTATGACCAGCTTACCATCCGTTACCGGCGCGATATTCCCGAACTGCTCAAGTACAATGCCTTTTGCGTTATCAGCGACGGCGTGAACAACAAAGCCGGTTCGTTATTCGCCCCGTACGGTTTTTTCTACGCCTGGCGCAAGACAGACGGCAGCGAACTGCAGGAAGTAGACGGCATTGATTCCCTTTATACCATGGTTAAGGGGTTGTTCAATCAGGACCGTCTGGTTGATATTATCCGCAACTTTATCTTTTTCCCGGACACCGCCAGAGACGACACAAAGATTGTCTGCCGCTATCCGCAATATTACGCCGCCCGCAAGCTGTTTAATTCAATCAAACAGAATATGCGTCCGCAGGGCAGCGGCAAAGGCGGCACCTACTTCGGCGCGACGGGCTGCGGCAAGAGTTTCACCATGCTCTACCTTACCCGCCTGCTGATGAAAAGCACCCATTTTTCCAGTCCGACCATTGTGCTGATTACCGACCGCAACGATCTGGATAACCAGCTTTCAGCGCAGTTTACCAATGCCAAAAAGTTTATCGGCGATGAAAATATTATCAGCGTGGAAAGCCGGGATGATTTAAAAGCCCATCTGCGGGACCGGAAAAGCGGCGGCGTATTTCTGACCACCATTCATAAATTCACTGAAAACACGGATTTGCTGACTGACCGGGCGAATGTGATCTGCATTTCCGACGAAGCCCACCGTTCGCATATCAATCTTGACCAGAAACTGAAAATCAGCAAAAATGGCGTGGAGCGCAAATACGGGTTTGCGAAATATCTGCACGATTCGCTGCCCAACGCCACTTATGTCGGTTTTACAGGAACACCGGTTGACGGCACGATTGATGTATTCGGCGAGGTGGTGGACGCCTACACCATGAAAGAGTCGGTTGAGGATGAAATCACGGTGCGCATCGTGTATGAAGGCCGGGCCGCCAAAGTGATGCTGGATCATGCGAAACTGAAAGAAATTGAAAAATACTATAAAGAATGCGCTGAAGACGGAACCAGCGAATATCAGATTGAAGCAAGCAAGAAAGCCACAACCTGCCTTGAAGTAATCCTGGGCGACCCCGACCGCTTGAAAGTTGTCGCCGAAGATTTTATCGAACACTATGAAAAGCGCGTGGAAGAATGCGCCAGCGTCAAGGGCAAAGTGATGTTTGTCTCCTCAAGCAGGCAGATTGCCTATAATCTGTACAAGGAAATCATTGCCCTGCGTCCGCAGTGGGCGGAGGAAAAAGAATGCGATGACGGCATAGTATTAACCGAAAAAGAACGAAAAGAGATAAAACCCATTGCCAAAATCAAGCTGGTGATGACCAGAGACAAGGACGACCCGCCGGAGTTGTATAACGCCATCGGCCCCAAAGAGGACAAGAAAGAGCTGGACCGTCAATTCAAAAATGCCGGATCCAACTTTAAAATAGCGGTGATTGTGGATATGTGGCTGACCGGCTTTGACGTGCCGTGCCTGGACACCATTTACATTGACAAACCCATTCAGCAGCATTCGCTGATTCAAACCATTTCGCGGGTGAACCGGGTATATGAAGGCAAGGAAGCCGGCCTGGTCGTGGAC
>CAIJKT010000453.1 GCA_903821255.1 uncultured Lentisphaeria bacterium
ATTAATTCCCAGCCATTTTATTTTAATCATATATCAGTCATTTGTTATATCTGTTGTCCTGCTTCATCATCTTGCATATAATTTCATCCACGACCTCGGAAGTACTGGATTTTCCGCCAATATCGGGAGTCCGGATTTTCCCATCAGCAAGAACCGCAGTCATTGCATTCATCAATAATAATGCCGGATCTTTCAATTCCAAATGTTCCAGCATCATCACAATGGCCCAAATAGTTCCTATCGGATTGGCTATGCCTTTGCCCGCGATGTCCGGAGCCGATCCGTGAATAGGTTCAAACATGCTTGGATAATGTCTTTCAGGATTGATATTTGCGGATGGAGAAAGTCCTATGCTGCCAAGCATGGCTGAACCAAGATCAGTCAGGATATCGCCGAAAAGGTTACTTGCCACTACAACTTCGATCTCTTCAGGCTTCATAATAAAAAGACCGGCCAGAGCGTCAACGTGCACACTTCTTGACTGTATGCCCGGATATTCAGCTTTTTGTTCGTTGAATATTCTATCCCAGAAAACCATAGAGTAGTTCAACGCATTTGATTTTGTCGCGCTGATAAGGCTTTTTAATTTATTCTTCAAAGCATATTCGAAAGCATATTGAATAATACGTTCAGTGCCATGTTTAGTGAAAACAGCCTCCTGAATTGCTCTTTCATTTTCAGTTCCTTCTGATTCGAAGCGTCCGCGCCCGCAATATTCACCCTCTGAATTTTCACGGACTACAACAAAGTCAATCTTTTCTTTTTTTAGTGTAGATTTCAACCCGGGAAGCAATTTTACAGGTCTGAGATTTACATACTGGTCAAAGCTGCAACGGATTGGCAAAAGCAATTCACGCAATGATATGTGGTCAGGCACGCTGGGGAATCCAACAGCCCCAAGCAGTATAGCATCACAGTCTTCAAGGATCTTCAATCCATCAGCGGGCATCATATAGCCATGCTTTAAGTAGTACTCACAGCTCCACGGCAACTCGTTAAAGATAAATTTTATATTCCCATCCAATTCTGCAATGTGCCCAAGTATCTTTCGTCCCTCTTTTATTACATCAACACCTATGCCGTCACCGGGAATTAAATTCAGTTTTAAACTCCTCATTTTGTGCCTTTCAAATTTTATTATCTTGAAACATTTAATCAAAAGAGGGTGTTGATCAGATATTGCGCAGGAATGCGGCGGCGCGGACTATGGCCGCGTCAGCCTTAATGTCATTGCTTTCGTACTCAATGTTAATATAACCATTGTATCCAGATTCTTTCATCGCTTTCCAGCAGCCGACGGTGTTGACATTGCCGTCGCCGATCAGGGCAGGGCGGTAATAGTTGCCGTCAAGCATCTGCCGGTAGCCTTCGGCCGGCGTCGACTGGATATACCAGTCCTTGAAATGAGCATGCACCACAAACTCGCGGCATTGTTTGAACGACTCGACCGGGTCTTCGCCGCTGGCGGCATTGCCGTCGTCGAACGTCAGCCGCAGTTGCGGGATCTCTTTTTGCGCCTCGAAAAAGTCAGCAGCCGTGACAAATGCACTATGCATGCCGGGAAAATTCTCCACAGAGAGCACGATTCCGGCGTCATCGGCCAGCGGCGCGACTTCAATGAGCGCTTTTATCCATTGCCTGCGGAATTCGTTCCGCGGGATTTTGTCATTGCTGCCAGTTGGAATCATCACTGCCGGAGAACCGAGCGTTACAGCACATTCGATTGCTTTTTTGGCATCGTCAAGCCAGTCCGGTTCTCCGGAAAACAGCTTAGGCAAGCCAAAAATATAACATACTACAGGCAATCCCGCATCGGCGCTGCGTGTTCTGATTTCTTCCGCCGGTCTTCCGTATGTGGTGTACCAGTCAATGCCGTCCAGCTTGCAGTCGACGGCGGTTTTGATGAAGTCCTCCACACCAAATCCCTGACGCCCCATCGTATAAGTCATCATCGAAAGTTTCATTTTCATTTTTCCTTACGGTTAAACAGGTTATTCACTGAAGAATCCATTGATAGTTTTGAGCTGCTCCTCGACCAATACCTGTCCGCCTTC
>CAIJKT010000454.1 GCA_903821255.1 uncultured Lentisphaeria bacterium
CCACAGAGGCTCAGAGGCACATAGAAAACCTTTTAAGGGTTAACACTTTGGCCTTTTGTCTTGTTTCATAAGTGTTTTCTTTATACTATTAGTGATTTTGTCAATCCAATATTGTGTTAATGGTTAACAATAAATTAGTTAAGTATACTTTGTTTGCTGTGAAAAATATGAAAAGGCAAAGCCATCCCCGGATGGATGCCGCCAGCTAAACGTAATTGTAAACAATGTTTTCATAAAGTTAATCCAATCCTTAATTTCGGGCAATAGTTCCCATTTTTTTAATTAGAATTATTCTTTTATATATAGTGATTTTGTCAACTTAAGCGGAGAAAATATTCTCAAATAAGGCGGTGAAATGCATTTTCAAAATCATGGTTCGGGGCGGAAGAGTTACAGGGTTTAACCATAAAACACACAAACCTCACGAAAAAAAACGCAGTTGGTCAGCCGTATCCCCCTTCACAATCGCAGAAACAGAAAAAGCGTCTCGCGCCGATGATTATTCATCGAGTAATTGGTGACGCGATGGCTGTCAGTATTCGTGAGCTTGAAAAAATTATTTTCATTCATTTTTGCTGAATTACGGCTTGACAATATATAGTTTAACTGTATACTTTAATTAGAGCATATAATTCAATTACATAAATTACTTGTAGCTAAATAGAGGACGTGCAATGCAAATTACCCGCAGAAAAGATGGAATTGAAACTCGTAACAGAATTTTAGACGTATCATGTAAGTTATTCGCTAAAAACGGATTCCGGAATACGATACACGAGGAAATATGTCGTCTGGCCAACGTCAACACCGGCTCTATAAATTATCATTTTCAAAGCAAGGAAAACCTTTATATTGAATCGTGGCGGATGGCGTTTCAACAGTCAACCAGCAAACATCCTATTGACGGCGGCATAGCGCCGGATGCCCCGGTGGAAAAACGTCTGCATGGCAGGATATTGTCATTAATGCACAGAATTTCCGATCCGGAGAATATGGAATTCGAGATTGTCTACAAGGAGATGGCCAATCCGACCGGACTGCTCGAAGAAGTTATAAGAGAAGCTATGGAGCCTATTAAAAAGGACATGCAATCGCTGGTGCGCGAACTGCTGGGAGACAAAGCCTCTGAAATGGACATACAGCTATGTGAAATGAGCATAGTGGGCCAGTGCTTCAATCCTGTAGTAATGGAGAAAAACCGCGCAAAATATCATAAACCGGCTGCAATACCTCCTTTCCCTTTGGATATTGATATTGAAACAATGGCTGACCATGTGTTCAGATTCAGCATGGCGGGGATACATGAGATATGCTGCCGGATTGACGGCGGCATGAACGGACAAGCAACCTGCTCTTCAGTTTGATTGAAATAAAATCACATAATCAATTTACAGAATGGTGTGACTTATGAGAAAAATAATACCAGGATATCTACTAATTGGAATTGCAGCAGGGGGAGCTGTTCTCGCGATTTTTCTTTACTTTCATCGCTCGGCAACTCCTCCAGTGAAGGCAGTTTCCGCTGAAGCGGCGGTTCAGGTAAAGATGGCAGTCGTTGAAGAAAAGGATGTTCCTAGATATCTGCTGCTGACCGGAGAGCTCCGGGCAGAAAAGGAATCGCTGGTAGCAACCGACACCGCTGGAATAGTCATCCATGCCGCCATAGAACGCGGCATGGCGGTAGAAAAAGGCAAAACGCTTGTCAAACTGGATGACAGGGATGCAATACTGGCAGTACGCGAGGCGAAAGCAAATCTTAATTCAGCCATGTCCGATTTTGAGCATGTAAAAAAGGAGCTTGAACGCAACGAAAAGCTTGCAAATGTGAAGGCCGTCTCTGATTCGACCCTGCAGAAAGCCAGAGCCGACAACGATATCAAGGCCGCGGCGCTCTCTGTCGCGGAAGTGCGTCTTGATAAAGCTGAAAAAAATCTTGCTGACTGTGTTATTTTAGCTCCGTTTGACGGATTTGTGGTGGAGCGCAAGGTTCAAATCGGTGAATATGTGCAACCCGGAACCGTTGTAGCACAGCTCATGAAAATCGACATCCTGCGCCTTGCCCTGAATGTTCCCGAGACGGCCGTGGGCAGTATCAGTGCCGGCCAGAAGGTTTCTTTCACCGTGGGGGCATATCCGGATGTGTTTTTTTCAGGCAGAGTGAAATATATGGGACCTGCGGTAAGAGGCAATTCCCGTGACCTGGTTATTGAGGCAGAGGTTATCAATTCAGACGGACGCTTGAAGCCGGGAATGTTCGCCTCGGCCAAACAGGAAGTGGATTTGTCCAAAAAAACGGTAGTGCCGAAAGACGCGCTCCGCGCAAACGGCAATAGCTTCCATGTATTCGCCGTTAAAAATGAACACGTCGTGGAGAAACTGGTCGAACCCGGAATTTCTGTCGGAACCTGGGTGGAAGTGCGCGGCGGTCTCAGTCCAGGCGAAAAGGTTGTTCTGGCCCCGGAAGGCAACCTTAAAGACGGCGACCGGGTCAAAAGTTAATTGAAAGGAGTTTCCAATGCAATGGCTTGCCGAAATATGTGTCAAACGTCCGGTTTTCGCCACTGTTATCATCCTGCTGTTTGTCGTGGTCGGAATTGTCGGCTACAACAAACTGTCGGTTGACAGGTTTCCGAAGGTCGATGCGCCGACGATAACTGTGACCACCACCCTTGAAGGCGCGTCTCCCAAGGAGATGGAGACGGAAGTAACTGACATAATAGAAGAAGCGGTAAATACCATCAGCGGCATTGACGATTTGAGTTCCACCTCCAGCGAAGGCGTTTCAAGTGTGAAGATATCTTTTGTGCTGGAAAAGGACCCCGACATCGCGGCGCAGGAGGTGCGTGACCGGATCAACCGCGTCTTCGGAGATCTGCCAAACAATGTCGAGCAGCCGAAAGTGGAGAAGATGGATCCGGATTCATCCCCCATACTTTCTCTGTCGCTGGTCTCTGAACGGCCAGTACGGGAGATTACCGAATATGCTGACAAGGTGCTGCGCCGCCAGATAGAAAATGTTTCCGGCGTTGGCCAGGTGACACTGCTCGGAGGACGGAAGCGGCAGATTAATGTCTGGCTTGATCCGGTAAAGTTGCAGTCCTACGGGCTGACCGCCATTGACGTGCAACAGGCTTTCAGCAGACAAAATGTTCAGATTCCCGGAGGTTCCGTCAAGAATGCCGTCACCGAGCGCAGCCTGCGCGTGATAGGCAAAGCCCAGTCAGTCGAGGAAATTGGACGGTTGATAGTCAAGGTGCAGGATGGTGGTCTGATAAGGGTTTCGGATGTCGCCAGAATAGAGGATGGCGAGGTTGAAGCCGATTCCATTGCACGAAAAAACGGGGTGAATACAGTCATCCTTTCCATCCGGCGGCAATCAGGAGAGAATATTATCGGGGTCGTTGACGCTGTCAAAGACCGTCTTGTTGAAGTCCGGCGGCATATGCCGGAAGGATACCAAATAGAAATAGTGCGGGATAGTTCATCGGTAATCAGGACCAGCACCGGCATTGTCAA
>CAIJKT010000455.1 GCA_903821255.1 uncultured Lentisphaeria bacterium
ACTTTCCTGCGCAACTGGATCTTGAACGGCGAAAAAGATGTCAGCCAGATCACCCAGTATCTTAGCTGGATTAAAGTTAAATATAATGCCTTCACCAGTTTCTTCATCTCCGAAAAAACCGGAATTTATTACCATGCAGACGGCATACTGAAGAAAATAAAGGAGGATGAGCCCCGGGATAAATGGTATTTCAGAGTGCGCCAGATGAAGCAGCCGTATGAAATCAACGTTGATGTCGATATGGCCCACAAAGATACTCTGACCATTTTCATTAATCACAAAGTCCTGGATTTCAATGGTGAGTTTATCGGCGCCGCCGGCGTCGGACTGAGCATTGATTCGGTTAAAGCTCTCATCGAAACGTATCACCATAAATACAAGCGCACCATTTACTTCGTTTCACCGGCAGGCGAAGTCGTGCTTCACAGTTCGTCGTACAGGGGAAGCAGCGTAAATATCAGGAATACACCGGGCATTGCGTCAATCGCCGATAAAGTGCTGTCCCGGCAGAGCAATAAACTGGAATACGAAGCGGACGGCAAAACCATCTTTCTGAATACCCGCTATATCCCGGAACTGGACTGGTTCCTGGTGGTCGAACAATCCGGCGACACCTCAACCGGCAGCATCTTCAATACCCTTATTTTCAACTTGATTCTTTGCGGCCTGATTACCCTGATCGTCATACTCATCACCCGGTTCTCCATCAACATTTATCAGGCCAGACTGGAAAAGATGATACAGTCCGACATGAAATTGAATCTCATCAATCAGGAACAGAAGCAGGAGATCACCAGTCAGCAACTCGATCTGATGGATAAAAATGCTAAACTGACGCTGCTGAATTCATCAAAAGACAAACTATTCTCCATTATCGCCCATGATCTGCGGGGGCCGGTCGGCAACATCTCGCAATTGCTTACCATGCTGGAGGAGTCTTATGTCGCCGGCTCCAGGGAGAAGACTGCGGAGATATTCACCAAATTGCGGGAAACATCCGATACCACATTCGGACTGCTGGAAAATCTTTTTGAATGGGCAAAAAACCAGATATCTGAAGTTATTTACAGTCCGGAAGAGCTGAATCTGAATCTATTGCTGCGGGAATGCCTGACCGTTCACCAAATCGCCGCGCGGGAGAAACACATTACGCTGGCGATAAACTGCGGCAATGCGCTGAAAGCTTTTGCAGATCCAAACATGCTCAGAACGGTTGTCAGGAATTTGATTTCAAACGCCATCAAGTTCACTCCGGAAAATGGCGAAATATTCATTAAAGCGGAGCCGGCAGCCGGCAATGAAATTGTAATTTCCATCCGCGACTCCGGTGTCGGAATAGAAAAGAACCGGATTCCGGCGCTGT
The DNA here is from genome assembly GCA_903821255.1 of uncultured Lentisphaeria bacterium. The sequence goes on from CAIJKT010000455.1 coordinate 1,364, forward strand.
TCAATTTTACTCAGAACAAAAGCACCTACGGCACCAATGGCGAAAAAGGCACCGGTCTGGGACTAGCTCTCTGCCGTGATCTGGTCAGCCTGAATAAAGGCGAAATCCATGTGGAAAGCGAACCCGGTCAAGGCAGCACTTTCTCTTTCACCCTCCAAAGTGCAGACGCCAGCCGCAATTCCGAGACCGCATGAAGTCTCCAGTAGCTGAATCCAACGGAACACCTAATAGCGTGGAGGACCGGAATGAACTTGGACATTGGATATTTTCCCGCCTAAGCGGGATCCCGCGAATGCGAGACGGTTATTGGATATTCACGATCCCGGTCCCCAAGCTCCAGCGGAGCGACATATTCCCCCCGATATTCAAGCGACGAAAATACCAAAGCTAAAGTTTGACACTGATTACCTTCATGGTGAACTGTATTTCCTTCGCTTTCTGCTCGATCTTCATTTCCTGCTATTGACAAAGCAGTTACGTATATTATGTTATATTGACTTCCAATTAATGAAGCA
>CAIJKT010000456.1 GCA_903821255.1 uncultured Lentisphaeria bacterium
ATTTACCCACTAAAACACCGAAAGAGCCCATATTATAAAATGAAAACCATGTCAAGTAAAAAAGCATGGAATCATAATTTTTCCACGGGATATGGATTCCCTCCACACAATCTGCGCCCGGTCCTTGCATATCCTCTAATTGATATGCAAGTACCGTCGCTTCCTAATGCACTTTTCTCTGCTTCGTTTGAAATTGTCTCTGACAATTAAACTTTCCCGCCGTCTGTTTAACAATATATCGCGAGTACTTCAAAAAACGTTCAAATGATATGATATATCTTGCAATATTGCATTATATGCGATATTTTTATCATTATATGAAAAATTGCGTTAAAAATGCATTCAGAGCAAAGGGCTTGCCATGGAACTGTATATTAAAAAACTTAAAACCATCCGCAAGCAGAAAAAAATCACTGCTGAAGAACTGGCAAATAAAATGGGGCTGTCCAGAGTAACTATTGGCGCATGGGAGACCGCCCGGCGAATCCCTGCCGAATCTAAAATAAGAATGCTGGCGAAAGCGCTGAATATTGCTGTTGATGAGATTTCTGACTTGACCCCGGATAAAACAATATCGGAAATCAACCTTGCCCCCTTGGGCTCAAGCATCAGTTCCGTTCTCCACAGGGATAAAGAAAAAAACCTGAACCGGCAGACAAATCTGATCTCCGGCATTATGAATACCATCAAGGAACTGTCCGACGCTAAGCTGATTATCAGCGCAATGCTTTCCGCGCTGCCCGCTATTTTTTATATTAAAAGCTCAGATCTCAAATATATAACTGTCAGCGAAGCATTTTTAAAAAATCTGTCCTTAAATAAAAATTATGATGTTACGGGAAAAACAGATTATGATTTTTTCCCTGCAAACGAGGCAAAAATTAATTGTGAAATGGACAAAGCGGTTCTTGCCGGCGGGAAAAGCATTCTAAATCAGGAAGACTTCATTCCCGGCTGCAGAAAAACCAAATGGGGTATTTTTTCAAAAATCCCCATTTATGATTCTGAAGGAAAGATTGAAGGCTTAATAGGTTACGTCAAAGATATTACCGGGCACAAGAAAGCGGAGGAAAAATATGACCGCCTCGTAAATATGTCGCCGAATCTGATATGCGTCGCCGGAATGGACGGCTATTTAAAATTTGTTAATCCGGCCTGGGAAAAGGTGCTTGGCTATACCAGCGAGGAGTTGCTCTCCAAACCGCTTCCAAGCTTTACTCACCCTGATGATCGCGCCGGAAACGATGCCGAAATGACGAGACTTGCAGCCGGCAATCTGTCCATGGACTTCGAAAGCCGTTATATTCACAAAGACGGCTCCGTCCGCTATTTTTTATGGACGTCGGCGCCGATACCTGATGAAAAATTGATTTATTGCATCGCCACCGATATCACTGAGCGCAAACACGTGGAGGAAGCGCTTCGGGTGCACCATGTTGAACTTGAGATGCAGAACGAGGAATTGCGCCGGGCGCATCTGGATCTGGATGCCTTGCGCGGACGCTATTTCAATCTCTACGATCTGGCCCCGGTGGGATTTTTCACATTAAGCGCCAGAGGGCTGATCCTGGAGGCGAATGTCACCGCGGCCGCCATGCTGGGCGTAAACCGGGAGAAGCTGATAAAACAACCGATCTCCCGTTTTATTGTGCCTGAAGACCAGGACATTTACTACCTTAAATGCAAGATTCTTGCGGCAACGGGCAGGCAGCAGGCCTGGGCCCTGCGCATGCTGCACGCGGACGGCTCTTCATTCCGGGGTTATCTGCAGGCGGCTCCAGCGCGGGACGGGGAATTCATGGTCGCGCTCAGTGACATCACCGGGCTCTAAAATTTCGAATGACCGCGGGAATGACGAATACAGCCATCCCGTGCTTCAAATTATAAATTACTGGCGCAGGTCTTTCAGTTCAATGGGACGGAACGACTTTTTCATGCCGGCGCGTTTAGCAGTGTCTATAGAGAGATATTTCCACTGGTTGAAGGCGAAATCATGGGGCTGGTAATTTTCCAGCCAACTGTGGTTCAACTGGAAAGTCATCGGAATGCTTTCGAAAATCCACGGACATTGTCCGGTGACATATTCAATCATCTTTTTATACAGGGCGGTGCGTTCAGGCGATCCCGGCATGGGAATGATTTTTTCGAACATGCGGTCGAATACCGCGTCACGGAAAAATATCCGGTTGCAACTGCCTGCGTTTTTGCCGTAGAAAAGCTGAAGGAAGTTTTCGGCGTCGGGATAATCGCCGACCC
>CAIJKT010000457.1 GCA_903821255.1 uncultured Lentisphaeria bacterium
CGGTTTTTTGTATAAATTATAATGAAGATTTCTCAAAGAATGTTTGAATCGTTTTCAAATTGTCTTAAATTTTAAATTAACCATATTTATTGTTTAACAATTTTTAAGATAAGATGTTATTTTATGCTGTACTGGCTTTCTGGTTTGAGTAATTATTTCGGGCCTTTCCGCCTTTTCGAATATGTGACTTTCCGGGCTGCCGGGGCCGCCTTCACGGCGATGGTTCTGGCGGTGCTGCTGGGGCCTTATACCGTTAGAAAACTTAAGCAGTTGCGGGCTACCGCTCCGTGCAGGCTGGAAGGCCTGGTGGACAAGGCGTTTATCGACCGCAATAAGGACAAGATGCCCAGCATGGGCGGCCTGCTGATAGTTTTCTCCATCATCGCATCTTCGCTGTTATGGAATATTGTCTATAATCCGATTACACTGACGCTGCTGGTGATGATGGTGCTGTTTGCCGGGATCGGCTTTATTGACGACTATGCCAAGGTGAGATACGGCAAACGGGACGGCATTCCGGGAAAAATGAAACTTATGCTGCAATTATTTTTTGCGGTCGGAGCGATTATGTTTCTGGACTGCGTGCCGGAAACCCGGGATCTGCTGCATCAGTTGATGCTGCCTTTTTTCAAACAGCCGGTGCTGGTCAGCGGCTGGGTTATGGCGCTTGGCGCTTTTGTGGTGGTCGGCTCCTCCAATGCGGTGAATCTGACTGACGGCAAGGACGGGCTGGCGGTAGGATGCTGTATTTTCTGTGCGCTGACTTATGCGGTTTTCGCATATCTCTGCGGACATAAGATATTCGCCGGTTACCTGAGCATTCCGTTCATTCCCGGCGTCAGCGAGGCGGTGGTATTCGCGGCGGCACTGGCCGGCGCCTGCATCGGCTTTCTGTGGCACAACTGCCATCCGGCGTCAATGTTCATGGGCGATACCGGCAGTCTGGCGCTGGGCGGGACTATCGGACTCATCGCGGTAATAGTCAAACAGGAATTGATTCTGATTGTGGTCGGGGGCGTGTTTGTCATGGAAGCCGTTTCCGTCATCATGCAGGTCACCAGCTTCAAACTTACCGGCAAACGGATATTCCTCTGTACTCCGATTCATCATCACTTTGAGCAGAAAGGCTGGACTGAAACCCAGATTGTCGTCCGCTTCTGGATTCTTGCCGGGATTCTGGCGCTGACCGGACTGGCGACGCTGAAACTGCGCTGACCCGGCGAAAAGCCGGCCCATGCCAGTCGCGATGAACAGCCGGACAGCATTGCCGGGCTGCTGAATCTGCAATATGAAGTATAGTTTCAGGTGGATTTTTTTCTCTTCCGGCATTAGAATATTTATACAATAATTTACGGCGGGGTTAAAATGATTCGATGCAGGTCAAAATTTTCTTATGCGCTGCTGATTTTTTCTGCAATTGCTTTATCCTGCCTGTCATTATATGCCGCAATGTACTGCAGCGTCTGCAAAAGGCAGATCAGCGGTTCATATTTAAAATCCGGCGACAAGGTGTTCTGCAGCCAGAGTTGTCTGGATAAAACACTGCCCCGCTGCGCCGTTTGCGGCAAAGCATGCAATGGCGGTTTTCAGAAAAACGGAAAATTCTATTGTTCCAAAGCATGCCTGGAAAAGACTCTGCCTAAATGTTCCCTCTGCGGCAAACCGTTCAGCTCCGGGATGCTTTTCAGCAACAACGGCAAGGACGGCCCGGTTTACTGTTCGGAATGCGCGAAAAAACCGAAATGTTTTGCCTGCACTCTGCCCAATGATTGCGAACAATTGAGTGACGGCAGATATATCTGCCGGAGTTGCAAATCAAGCGCGGTATTTAACGAAGAGCTGTCTTTGCAGATTTTTAACGATGTCAGAAAACGGCTGTATGAGGACCTGGGATATTCGACGCAGCATAATATCGAATTCTATGCGACAGATGCCAAAAATCTGGAGTCCAAATCAAAAAATTATTCTCCGGGGCAGGAGCTTGGCCTGTATGTCTGCAATTTTACCATCAATACCGTAACCAGGACTAAAACCGGCTGGAATTTGAAAACCGAGGAAAAGACTGAGGAATACAAGAGCAATGAGAAATTCGCGGTATATGTCCTGTACGGGCTGCCGCGCAAGAAACTGATTGAAGTCTGCGGCCATGAGCTGGCCCATGACTGGATGCAGGAAAATTATCCTAAAACGCAGGATATCAAACTGAAGGAAGGCTGGGCTGAATATGTCGCCACCAGGATCAATGAGCTTTACGGCCAGGGCGAAATGAACAAGCGCATGGAGGAGAATAAGGACCCGGTCTACGGCGACGGCTACCGGATGGTCAGAGATTTTGTCCGGCAGAACGGCATTGAAAACATCGGCCGGCTATTCAGACAGCACGAGGGGTGATGATTTCAGCCGGCAGGACACGGTGATGATTGACAGAAAATCTGTTCCGGGAAGATCCAGCGCGACAGGCTTGTCGATGCTGATTTTAGCCAGCAGGCGCTTGATGTCGTCATTGGTGATTCTCCGGTAATTGATGTCCTTGGCCAGTACCAGCGTGAAGGTTCTGACATTGTTTCTTTTCATCAGTTCAACAAACTTTTCCAGTTCCTGCCCGGAGTTTACCTGCATGAATTTCTTATTGTAAAACAGGCGCGGGTTTTCGGCGGGCAGCCAGTAAATATCTGAAACGATCACTTCGTTGGCATTTTCCAGATGATTGTTCATCATGGCGACATTGTTTTTCATCAGGAACAAATTGGCTACTCCCTTGACCTGGATGAGCAGGCTTATGGATAAAAGCAGTATCCCGAGACCGGCCAGTTTTAACGCCAGTTGACGGTTTTCACTGCGGTAAAACAGTCTTATCATTGCATAAATGCATAGCGGTATCAGCAGCGGAAAGAGATAAACAAAATGTCGTGGCCCCCAGATGATGCCCATATCGCTCTGCGTCAGCATCGGAGCGATGACGATGCAGTAGATGACGGAAGTCAGCAGTATCAGTTTTATCCGGCGTAATCTGGATGAGAAGAAGGAGCGCATGGACAGCAGCAGCGGCACCAGCAGGGGGGAGGATGTTAAAAAGCCGACGGTGAAGATCGTGTTCAATACAGGCTGATTATTGTTGAACAGCATCACCGTAAGGATGGCGGAACTGATTACTGCCAGCAGTATCGTGACGAAGGCGGCGGTGCGTCCGGCAGGATTTTTATACTTGATCCCGGCCCAAACCGCCATGATGAAAGGTATGGCGAGCAGGAAATAATACCATTTATCCGCAAAGTCGCCGGAATTGAATTTGAGCAGATAGGTGTAGTAACCGTTTAACTGATTAACGATGAAGGAAATGACGCTGTTTTCGTTCCCGTCAAGATTATGGGCGTAATACTTGCTGCCGTGAAGCCCCAGGATATGTCCGTATTTGGCATATTGGATGGACCACAGCGATATGACAATAATCATAGTTCCGGCGCAGGTCATCGCGATATTGGTCTTCTTATATTTCAAGATAAACATGGCAGCGACCAATGCCGCCGCCAGGACATAAATATCCTCCCGCAGAATTATAGCCGACCCCATCATCAGCCCCGCCAGCAGGAATTCGGGGATGGTGGTATTGTTCTCTGTCCGCCGGACAACCATTAGAACCGCGGTGGTGGTCAGCATCGCGGTGAGTGTCATTTCCCAGAAGGTCAGGCTGTAGAAGAAGAAGGGCGTGCACAAACCCAGCACCGGCAGCGACAACAGATATTTATCCGGAAGTTTCAGGCGCTGGATGATGCGCAGCGTCAGCAGCAATACTATTCCGGTGGAAAGAATTGAGATCAGATACAGCCCCCAGTATCCTGCCGCCCTGTAGAAAAATGAGGAGAACGCTGAAAAATACGGCGGAAAAATGGAGTAGATGTTGTCATGGTGGCGGACGAAATGAAAGTTGCTGTAAGGGAAGAACTTATATTCAGTATCAATGTCGGCGGCGGGGTAGGCGATCGCGTCGGTCCGGTCGCGGATGATATTCTCCATGGTGATGAATTTATTGCCGCCGTCGGTAATCCAGAACACGTCCCGCGGCATCAGCGCGGTCAGCAGAGCATAAGTCAGGCAGATTGCCATGATCAGCAGTACAGCTAAATATGTGCGCATGTTCAACGCCTCCGTTTTTTACAATTATTTAAAATAGCCTCATATCCTGAACAAAGCAAAAGAAAATTCAGCTTATGATTGGTTATTAACGCCGCTAAGATTATATTGTAAAAACATTTTAAGGCAAATAATACTAATGAGAATAGCCCGAGTTATTGTTGATTTATCCCTGGACAAGGGGTTTGATTATAATATTCCGGACAGCCTGGCGGGAAAAATTCATGTCGGGGTTCAGGTCAAAGTGCCGTTCGGCAAGTCTTTCCGCCGCGGTTATGTGCTGAATATCATTGACCATTCCGAATATCCCGACAGTCTGAAGGATATTCATTCGATCTGCGAGTCCCATACCCGGATTCCGGAACCGCTGGTCAGGCTTGGCCGCTGGATGTCCGAATACTACTGCTGCAGCCGGGAGCAGGCGGTCAGGACGCTGCTGCCCAGGGCTGTCCGCAGCGGCAAGGTCCAGCACCGCACCCTGAAACATTATTCCGTGGCGGATACTGCCGAAGCGGAAAAATTCATCATTGAGAATTCCGGCAAAAAACGTGCAGCCGGTCAGATCCTGGTGATTAAGGCCCTGCTCAGCAGCAAGGAGTTATCCCAGGAAAAGCTGATGAGCGAAGCCGGCGTTACCGCGTCGGCAGTCAGCGGCCTGATGAAGAAAGGACTGATCGCCGAGGAAAAACGCGTGGTGCGCCGCGATGCTTATGCCGATGTCGAAATCATTCAGTCCAAACCGCTGGAACCCACTCCGGAACAGGCGACTGTGCTGAAAAAGATTTACTCCATGCTGGAAAATCCCGACGGCAAAAAGACCATGCTGCTGTACGGGGTGACCAACAGCGGCAAGACCGAAGTCTATCTTCAGTCCATCGCCCGGGCGCTGGAAACGGGCAAAGAGTCCATTGTGCTGGTGCCGGAGATTGCGCTTACGCCGCAGACGGTCCGCCGCTTTCGCGCCAGGTTCGGCGACATGGTGAGCGTCCTGCACAGCCGTCTGACCGAAGGAGAACGCTTCGATGAATGGAGCAAAGTCAGCGACAGCCTGGTTAAAATCGCGGTCGGGGCGCGTTCCGCGCTGTTCGCGCCGTTCCGCAATCTCGGACTCATTATTGTTGACGAAGAACATGAAAGCTCATATAAACAGTCGGAATCGCCGCGCTATCACGCCCGCGACGTCGCCGTGATGCGCGGACATATTGAAAACGCGGTGGTAATTCTGGGCTCGGCGACGCCTTCGTTCGAGTCGTTTAACAATGCCCTTACCGGCAAATATGAATTGGGCGAAATGCTTCAGCGTGTCCAGGATTGCGTCATGCCGGTGATGAATGTCGTTGACGGCCGCATCGGCGCGGTTGAACCGGGTAAAGTTTCTTTTTTCTCAAAAATCCTGGTGGACGCGGTTTTCGACCGGCTGAACAAAGGCGAACAGACGATCATCTTCCTGAACCGGCGCGGTTATGCCCGCCAGATGATGTGCGAACACTGCGGGTTTGTCGCCGAATGTCCGGACTGCTCGGTTTCCTATACCTATCACCGTCAGCGCGAAAGCCTGTCGTGCCATCTCTGCGGCGATGTGATCAAGGCATTTGCGCACTGCCCGGAATGCGGCGCCGAGGATATCCGCTATTCCGGCATCGGCACCGAAAAGGTTGAAGCCGCCGCCATGATGATTTTCAAGGAAGCCAGGATCGTCAGGATGGATTCCGATTCCATGCGCAAAACCAGTTCCTATGAAGATGTGCTCAACCGCTTCAAGCGCGGCGACGTGGACATCCTGATCGGCACCCAGATGATTGCCAAGGGACTGCATTTTCCGAATGTGACACTGGTCGGGATCATCAATGCCGACCAGAGCTTGTATATCCCGGATTTCCGTTCCTGCGAACGCACTTTTCAACTGCTGACCCAGGTCGCGGGCAGGGCCGGGCGCGGCGACGTCAGCGGCGAGGTGATTGTGCAGACATGTAATCCGTTCAATGAAACGATCATGTATGCGGTGCAGCAGGACTTCCGCAAGTTTTACGAATATGACATGGAAGTCCGCAAAACCTTGAGTTATCCTCCCGCCGGTCATCTGATCGCGGTGCATTTTCGCGGCCCGGAACTGGATGCCGTCAGCCGCTTCGCTTCCGAATTCATGGAAAAAATACGACCATGCTGTCACGGGGAGATTATTGTCACTGAACCCGCCCCCGCGCCGGTGGAAAGAATCAAAGGCAAATACCGCTACATGATAATTTTCCGGGGGGCCAAGCTGAAAACGCTTCGTGAAACGCTCCGCGAATTGATTCTTCACGGTACCGCGCCACGCGGCGTGGAGGTTTACGCCGACGTCGACGCGCAGTCACTGATGTAAGGCAGTATTACAGCCAGTCTTCAAACCATGCGTATGCTGCGTCATGCGCGACTTTCGGGAAAGTATGCTGCTGGTGGTGATTGAAAAATCTGATCTTGTTTTCGGCTCCGTATAACTGATATAACGGCTTGACTTGCCGGATGTATAATTCATCGCTTAATTTGCCGTCGGCGTTATCGCCGCCGATGAGCAGGAACGGCTTGGGCGCGATCAGCGCCAGGACTTCGTGATGAGACGAGGGGAAGCCAGGTTTCCTGACGGCCTCGCCCAGATAATGTTCGGCGTCCCAGTTGGACATGTCCAGCCCGATACCCATTTCCGAGCATACTGCAACCTTGACGCGGGGATCGAATGCCGCCAGATAAAATGCTTCCTTGCCGCCCAGCGAATGTCCGATAGCGCCGATAAGACAGTCTTCCATGTTGGGCTGGATGCACAGCACGTCAACCGCGCATTGCGCGTCCCACAGCATTCTGCCCATGCCGGTCCATGCGGGGAAATCCTGTTTCAGTCTGGCGACGGCTTTCGCCCATATCTGTCCTTCGGCGTTCCACAGGAAACAGCGGGGGCTGATGGTGATGAAACCGAGCTTGGCCAGCCGGAGTCCGAAATCCAGTTCGGGCGAACCGGAAATGCCGGCGTTTTCTTCAATATTCTCATCCGATGTCTGATGCAGGCAGACTATGCCCGGATATCTTTTCTCAAGTGCGGGTTTGATTAAATATGCCTCCACCGTGCAGCCCGGATAGACTTCGTACTGGATTTTATCCCGGATACAACCTTCGATTTCTTCTGAAGACAGGGTTTTGAACACGGTCACCTTGCGCTGTTCCGGCCCTTTGCCGAGAATCTTCAGCCAGGTTGCGGCAATGCGCTCCCGCTCGTTATTCCATTCTTCGATTGTGCCGAAATCCCACATCAGTTGTTTCTCCGCTATTCCATATTAATCCGCCGGTATGGTTTTCGCAAAACCACTATATATTATGGATAATAATATTGCTGTTTAAGGCAAATATTCAAGCTCCGGGGAAGATATGCCGGCAGAAAATACAGGGTTTCTGAAAAAATGGAATACTTAATTTTGCAAAATCTTGCAAAATGTGTATTTTGTAGTAATATTATAATTTATAACTAGTAAAATATTTTAATCTTGTGTGTTTTATACACATTATAAATAAAAAGGAATGACTTATGAACAAGGCTATGAGGTTTCGTCAGGTACATTTGGATTTTCATACTTCGGGGGAAATTCCCGGTATCGGCGGTAAATTTGACAAGCAGCACTGGCAGAAGACGCTGAAAGATGCGGCGGTGGATTCGATCACCTGTTTTTCATTGTGTCATCACGGCTGGAGCTATCATCCGACTAAGGTTGGAACGATGCATCCGCATCTGAATTTTGACCTGCTGCGGGCGCAGATCGACGCATCGCATGAAATCGGCGTAAATGTGCCGGTTTATCTCACGGCCGGAGTCAATAATGTCGCCTCTGCGCTTAATCCGGCATGGCGTGAAATCAACTCTGAAGGCAAATATGCCGGTTGGACGACCAACCCGCTGACCCCCGGCTTTCATAAACTCTGTTTTAATACGCCCTATCTGGACTACCTCTGCCGCCTGATTGAAGAAGCCGTCACGCTGTATCCGGATGGCGACGGCATTTTTCTGGACATCATTTCCCAGGGGCCGTGCTGCTGCCCGGCCTGCATGAAAGGGATGCTCGCCGAAGGGTACGATCCGTCGAAAGAAGCCGACCGCGCGGCATATTCAATGCAGGTACTGGAAAAGTATTACCGGCGCACGACCGATGCGGCGAGAAGCAAAGACCCGGCCATGCGGATTCTGCACAACAGCGGCCACATCGGACCTGCCTGGTTGAACCGGCTTAAATATTTCAGTCATCTTGAACTGGAATCCCTGCCGACCGGCGGCTGGGGCTATGACCATTTCCCGCAGTCCGCGGCATTTGCCAGAAAGACCGGGTTGGAGTTTCTGGGCATGACCGGCAAATTCCACATCAGCTGGGGCGAATTCGGCGGATTCAAACACCCGGACGCCTTGCGCTATGAGTGCGCGGCCATGCTGGCGTTCGGTGCCAAATGCAGCATCGGCGATCAACTGCATCCATGCGGCAGGCTTGACGAAAGCACTTACGGCATTATCGGCAGCGCCTACCGTGAAGTCGCGCAGAAGGAACCCTGGTGCCGGGATGCGGTCACTCTGGCGGAAGTGGCGATTATTCCGCAGGAGGCGTTTTTCGTTTGTGACGGAAGCAGCCATGACAACAGCGGCGACATCGGCGCGGGGCGCATGCTGCTGGAAGCTCATATCCCGTTCGATGTCATTGCCCCGTCAATGGATTTTTCCGACTATAAACTGCTGATTCTGCCGGATGATATTGTGATTGATGACGCGCTGAAAATCAGGCTTGACGCATTCCTCGCCGGGGGCGGAAAACTGCTGCTGTCCGGAACCAGCGGACTGAACCCTGCGCAGAGCGGCTTCCTGTTCGATACCGGCGCGGAATATTGCGGCGAAAACGCCTTTGTGCCGAATTACATTAAACCGGCGGCGGATTTTGCGCCGGACTTCTGTAATTCCCCGTTTGTGATGTACGGCAAAAGCCGTAATATAAAAGTCCGCGGCGGCAGGTCGCTGGGCAGGATTTATGAAACTTACTTCAACCGCGATTTCCGCCATTTCTGTTCGCATCGCCATACGCCGAATCTGCCCGATGCTTCGGAATACGACTGCGGCGTGATTAACGGCAATATTGCGTACTTCCCGCATGCGGTATTTACCATTTACCGGCAGGTCGGCGCGGTGGCTTACCGCCAGTTCGTGATTAAAGCGCTGAAAGCGCTGCTCGGCAGGCCGGTGATTGAAACGAATCTTCCGTCAATCGCCAGGATTGCCTTGACTGAACAGGCAGCCGCCAGGCGCTATATCGTCCATCTGCTTTCCGGCAGTCCGGTCAAGCGCGGCGGCGATTTCAATTTCCAGGCCGAAGGCGCGCTCAATATTAGCGGCGGAATCGAAGTGATTGAGGATTTGATTCCATTGCACAATGTGGAATGTTCCGTGCATACCGCGATGCCGGTTAAAAAAGTAACACTGGAGCCGCAGGGCGGCGAATTGCCGTTTGAGAATAAAAACGGGCGTTGTGCATTCAAAGTAAATGAATTCACCTGTCACCAGATGATCGCCCTGCATTATTAGACCACCCGGGAGCGCCGGTCGCCTGACCGGCGCAGCCTCTTTCGTTTCTCTTTGTATCGTTCCACTCCGTTTTTATGGCTTTGACGGTTTGAAATCTGGATAACGGAACATATAATATTATAGAGACTGAAAACGGAGGGGGCATGGCAGAGGGGGAATCCAGCAATATTGACCACGACGGCGTTTCACCGGAGCAGGCAGTTTCCGGACAGCCGCCTGCATTAACCGCTACCCGCAACAGCATGTGGCTGTTCAAAAATAAATTCGTGCGTTCCATGCTCGTCGTTGCGCTGGGAGCGCTGCTTTGCACCGCAATATATTCCCTTTATATTTTTACCCGGCACGCCGACCCCGCCGAAGTATTTATTTTTTCCGCGGCCCGATACAGCCCGGACAAACCGCTTACGCTGCTGGTTCTCGCCCGGGACGCCAAAGCCGGACTCCCGCTGCAAAATCAATCCATCGATTTAGCTATGGAGTCGAACGGCAAAGAATTCCGCAAACTGCCGCCGGTGAAAACCGGCGCTGACGGAATCGCGCTGGTTCCGGTAAGTCCATGTCCAGCCGGAAAATATCAGATCAAAGCCACCCTCCGGGATTTATCGGCCGTCAGCAATATCGAAGTCAAATCCGTTTACAAGTCCATGGTCACCTCCGACAAACCGATGTATCAGCCCGGCCAGACCATTCATCTGCGCAATCTCACGCTGAATGCCATAGACCTCCATCCCGCCCCGGAAAATGACGTCAACTTCAAGATTCATGACCCCAACGGCAATTTAGTGTTTGACCGGACGGTAAAATCATCCGCCTACGGCATCGCCTCCGCCGATTTCCCCCTTGCCGGTCAGGTTAAACCCGGCGAATACAAGATTCAAGCCAGTAGTGAGCAAACAACTGCCGTCCAACCCATAACCGTAAAACCGTATTCTCCGGCCGATTGTGAAATAACTCTTGACACTAATAAGACATTCTATCAGCCAGGCGACATAGTTACTGGTACAGTTTCTATCCGTGATCTATATGGCAAACCGCTGTCGGCGGTTAAAGTCTCGCTGAACGCTTTTGTCCCAATGAAAATCAGGGGAGTTGATGATTTGCGGAGACTGGCAGCATGGCGTGATGTCACTGATGCAACCGGGAAACTAAATTTCGAATTCATGATTCCAAGTGAACTGGAGGGGATTAACTTCCGGCAGGAAGACACTGAATGTAAAATATCCGTGACTGCGATTTCCGGTGCGGGACGGCAGCAGAACTTAAACAGAACGCTGGCTGTTACTGCAATGCCAATCCGTATAACATTTATGCCGGAGTTCGGCCAGTTGCTGCCAGGCATTACTAACAAAATGTACATTTTCGTCAGTAACCCTTGCGGTGCGCCGCTCGAAGCTGCCTTACAAATCGTCGGGCAGACTCTGCTTACAGGTAAAGACGGGTTGGCGCTGATATCGCTGCCGCCTGATGACCAGACAGAGCTGACCGCGACAGACCGCACAGGCCATAAGGCCAAAAAGAACATAAATCGGGATTATAATACATCCCCGGATGCATTTATCCTCAAGAGTGAAAAGGCGGTCGTCCATGCCGGAGATGAATTGCAATTGGAAATCGTCGCTAATCAAGCAGGCGGCAGAATGTTTATTTATCTGGTGAGAGATGAGACCCCGCTAGAATTTATTCCTGTTTCCCTGGACACGAGGCAAAAACAGCTGAAGTTAAAAATCCCTGAAGCCCTCTATGGTACTGTTCAAATTCACGCTTATCGCCTTCTGGCGGATGGAAAAGCAATCCATGAATTACAGCTGGTTCAAGTCGTTCCGGAAAATCAGTTAATCGTCAAAGCTGATTTCAATAAATCAGCATACAGTCCTGGCGAAATCGCTAAAATCAATTTTCAAGTAAAAGACCAAACCGGCAAACCTGTACACGCTGCATTGAGTATTGACGCCGCAGCGGATTCTGGAAATACCGAGATAAATCATGAACAGGCATATTTCTTTGTACAGGATGAGTTGTTGCACTCCAACTCTCAGATGTCGGCGGCGGCAGTGCTATTGCATAATCCTGTTGATTTGTTGACCTCCGGATATCTGCTGGCTAACCGGCGGAATTTCAGTAATCTGCAAGCACAGAGCAGTCCAAAATATGCAGACAGAGAGAACGCATTGATTCAACCCAAAATCGAGTTTGGCAATAAGCTGTTTTCTTCTTTGCTTCAGGCTGCATTGATATTATTGGGTGTTGTAAGTATCCCATTCCTGCTGATTACCCTGAATACCAGAAACAATTCTTACCGGATGGCGGTCAGCAAAGAGTTTCGCGGCAAAATTCAACGACAGTTACTGAAGCTGCAATGGATGTTTTGCACGATAACTGCCTGTATTATGTTTTTCATCGTTTTACTTTGGCTGGACCCGTCTCCTGCATATTTCCCCGGAATAAAGTATGAAATAATCCTGATACTGGTCGTTTTTATAAAGCATGCAATTATTCTGGCGCTGCCTCTATTTATACTGCTGATAAAATCAGTCAAGGCAAGAAATCGTATTCTCGAATGTTGCTGTCCGGACAATGGAATAATTCTACAGAGAA
>CAIJKT010000458.1 GCA_903821255.1 uncultured Lentisphaeria bacterium
ATTTATGCAAAAAATATTGCTTTTTAGCCAAACAGGCAGTATTATTATATTCATAAACTGAATAAAATATTTTATAATAGACATAAAATAAAGGATGCCAATGAAGATTCAAAATAAACTTGTCCTCTTTTTCATACTGCTGATGGCGGGCCTGGGCAATATGAGCTTTGCCGGCATTAAATGCGCGATTCTGCTGCCGGAGAACCGGCCGGGCCGGGAAGTCCCGGACAGGATGAACGAGCAGGCGGCATCATTCAAAAACTTTCTGACGGATGAAAAACTTGAGGTTGAATTGATAACTGATGCAATGGTTGATTCCGGCAAAGCCGATTTCGCCCGATATCAGACTGTTTTCATCTGGTCTCTTTTTCCCTGGACGGATGCGATATGGAGCAAGGCGGAAAAATATGTCCGGAACGGCGGTATTTTATTCTGGCAGGGCAATGTGTTAAGAGGCGCCAGGCTCACGGACGAGTATATGAACAGACTGCAGGCGCTGGCCGGCGTGAAATTCGGAGAATACCAAAGCGACCCGCTGCTGGGCAAAGGAGTCATCAATCGTTTTATGTGGATAAGGACGCTGAAACCGGCAGACCGGACGCTTGCTTTGCTCTGGCAGGGCGAAGAACCGGGAATGTTTGCGTCTTTTTCCGGAGAGGCCTTTAAACTGGAGGCGGTTGCCGGAGGCGTGGCGGCGGCGGAGTGGGTTCAGCGCGACCGCAAGACCGGCGACGGCGTGGCGGCCGTGGTGAAATGCTATCCGGGAAACGGCAGAACGATATTTCTTTCTTCATATTCATTCATCATCGCCGGGATCAAGTCTGACGATCTGCCGTCACAGCACGGCAGAAAGATGTTGAAGGAATATCTGAGATTTCCACGCGGCCCGGCGGCCCCCGCTGTCGCCGCGGCGACTAAAGCACCGCAGGAACCGGTCAACATGCGCGAAATCAAACCGGACTATTCCTGCCCCCGCGCAATGTGGATATGGAATGTCAATTTCGGACTGGATGATAAGGAATCAGACCTGCTCATCAAATTCTGCGGTTTGAGAAAAATCAACGTCCTTTACTTTTACACCGGCAGGGCGGCAATGTTTACAGAGGAGCCAGGTCTCCGGGATTTGAAAGGTTTTCTGCGCAAAGCCCACGCCGCCGGCATAAAAGTTCATGGACTGGATGGCTGGAACGACGCGTTTCTGCCGGAAAAGCAGCCGGTATTTCTGGCGGCAATACAGCGGATTCTCGATTACAATCAGCAAGTCGCCGCAGATGAACGGTTTGACGGATTCCAGTCCGATGTGGAGCCAGTAACCTTTAAAGGCTATCATCAGTCTCCGGAAAACAAAAAACGGATTGATCTCCAGTTCATCGAACTGCACGCCAAAGGACGCGACCTGATAACGCGGAGCGGATCGAAGGATTTTGAATACGGCCTGGCAATTCTCGAATCCCATGACAAGGATAAACCGGAGACATACGTCACCTGGAACGGGAAAACCGGCAACGTCGCGGAACACGCGATTGATATTTTTGATTATTTCGCCATCATGTCCTATCATGATCTGGCCCGCGTAACGGTAAAATCGGCGCAGTATGATATTGATCTGGCTGCCGCCAAAGGCAAAAAAGCCTTGATTGGGGCTGAAACGCTGGACTTCTTTACTAAATACCAGGGTTCCAGGGAGATCACTTTTTATGAAGAAGGCGTTGACGAAATGGAAAAAGAGCTGAATAAGGTTCATAATCATTTTAAAGATAACAAAGGATTCGGCGGTTTTGCAATACATCACTATGACTCCTACCGCACCCTCCCCGACAATCCGCGTCAGATCGCTTCAATTGCCGCCCCGGAACTCAAAGCGGAAAAGCTCGAAAATCCGGAGACCGGCAAAATCATCTGGCAGAAAAAATATCCATTGCTGATGAACCGGCAGGATCAGGTGATTCATTCCGGAAAAGACTGGAAAGGCACGGCGGATCTGAGCGCCGCGGTCTGGTTCGGTTATACTCGCGATGCGCTGTATTTGCGAGCGGAAATCAGGGACGACGTCATTTTGACCAAAGAATCCGGCAGGGACATGTGGAAACGCGACCATGTCGAACTGTGGATCAATATCCCGGGGCAGGAGGATTCTTTTCAGGCGGGAATGACTCCGGCGGAGTTTGACAAACCGCTCAATAATGCTTATGTATGGCTGCCGTCGCATTTATCGGAAGATGAACGATCAGCGCTGGCCGCGCAGATAACGTACAAATTTGAAAAAAGCGCTGACGGTTATATTTTAGAATGTAAAGTCCCCTATGCCGCTTTCGGCTCCAGCTTTGATGCTGTCGCCCAAAACGGGTTAAAGGTGCTGTTTGAAGTCGGAGATTCCGACAATATGAATGACGATCCTAAAACGCAGATATCCAATGCGCCGGGAAAAAGCCGCGGAAAAGCCGAAACCTATTCAAAACTGGTTTTGATAAAATAATAATTATGAAAAAAGACAAACAATTACTGAATGCCGAAAACATCATCGACTGCATCGCCGGAAACGGCACGGTGACGCAGATTCAGGTGGAAAAGCAGATCCACCTGAAACGCACTTCTGTTTTCAATATTTTTGAAGAGCTGAAGAATGCCGGGCTGATTGTTTCGCCGTCCTCTTCGCCAGCGGTCCAGAAAGGCCGCCCCCGGTCGTTATGGACGCTCAACCCGCAAGTTGCTGCTTTCATGATGGTTTATCTCAACAGCAAACATAATTATTTTGTGCTGACGGATTTTAACGGCAATCAGATTTTCAGTGAAACCGGGCCGTTTTCCGAGAATATTGATGATGCCATCGCCGGAGCGGCTGAAAAATACCGGGAATGGCGGGCGAAATACAAAATCTCCGGGATAATGGTTGCCATTTCCTCCAAAATAGATTTTGACCGCGGCGAGATTATCGCGTCCTCCATCTGGAAATTAAAATCGTTTCCGCTGAAAGAAAGACTTGCGGAAGCATTCGGCATTGATGAAGAGGAGCAGCTTCTGCTGGTGGAGAATAATGCCAGGCTGGGCGCCTGGGGCGAGTTTTGTTTCGGCTCGAGTGTCGGCACCCGCGACCTGCTTACGCTGCATATCTACCAGGGACGGCGGAACGGCAGAAACATCTTCATCGGCCTGGGCAGCGGGATAATCCTGGACGGACGCCTGTTCCGGGGATTTCGCGGCGGCGCCGGCGAGCTGGACCGCTCCTGCTATGACTGGTTTGAAAAAATATACGAAAAAGACAAGTTCCCAACGGCGCTGAACGAACTCGATCAGACCTCGCTTAAATTCTTCGCCGAAAAACTGGGTGAAGGTTTCGCGCACATGGTCAATTATTTAGCCCCGCAGCGAATGGTGGTGTTATTTGATCATGAAAATGTTTCCACGGAATTCATTCAAATATTACGCCAGTCTGTGAAGAAAAACTTAATTATTCCGGAAGCCGATTTTTTCCCGATAGAAATTTCCACCGAAGGAGTGAACTTTGTTCTGAAAGGCGGAGTCGCATTATTGCGCCAGATATACTTCAACCGCAGCGAACCTCTGTCCAAACTGCTCTGCCGTGAACTTCATTCCGCGAAATAGCACCGTACCGCCAGGTTCTGAAGCCGGGAACCGTAAAGTAAAAATCCGCGATAGTGTTTCTATCGCGGATTTTCAACCGGCCGGAGATTAAGCTTTCTTCTTTTTGCTGAAGATAGAGTCCCAGTTCTCCCGGTACTTCTTCTCATCTCCGGGCCTTCTTTTGCTGCCTTTCCCTGCCATTTTATCGGCCCTTTCAATTGAAATTGAATTCGCTTTATTTAAAAAAACGGACTTTAATATAGCACCTTTTTGAAAAAAAGAAATGGATTATTCAAGAGATCCAGCATTGAAGAATCATATTTTAGCACTGATGGCAGATTGTCGAGTTGCTTCCGTCATTGCGCGAGGGAACCTTGTGTATGCGTAGAACATCTCCGGTTTTATCATGGAATAGAAAAC
>CAIJKT010000459.1 GCA_903821255.1 uncultured Lentisphaeria bacterium
ATGTCCAAAATGTGCAGGTGGCTGTCCAAAATGTTGTTTGAAAATTATATCAAAATTTGAAAGCATTGTGCTCAGCGATACTCCAAAGTGTCGGAGTCGGACGGTTGTCCGTCTGGTTATGCCGGCCGCATGGGCGAAACAGTCTGTGCTCAACGACACTCCAAAGTGTCGGAATCGACTGTCCAAAATGTGCAAAATGCGGCTCTTTAGAACTGCGGGCTTATTATATTGCCGGAGCGCAAACAATCCTGAACCCGATATTTCTTTTGCCGGACTTGTAATCAAAATTATATCTGGCGGAACAAAACATATCTTCGGCATTGCTGGTAAAACTGCCGCCGCGCAAGACTTTGGTGCTGTCCGGCGAGCTTTTCGGCCCGACAGGATTCTCGCAATCAAAACTGAGAAAATTCTCGTCGTACCAGTCATGACACCACTCCCATGAGTTCCCCAGCATATCATACAATCCCCAGGCGTTCGGTTTTTTCCTGCCCGCTGGATGCAGGCTGTTGCCGCTGTTTTCGATGAACCAGCCGTAATCACCGAGAATTGCCATATCACTGCCGTAATAATATCTGCCGTCAGCATCGCCGGCGCGGCAACTGTACTCCCACTCCCCTTCAGTCGGCAGCCGGTAAACATAACCTTGAGGCAGCCGTTTAGCGGCGCGCTCGGCCGTGGTCAGCCACTTGCAAAACGCCGCGGCACCCTGCCAGTTGACGCCGGTCATCGGTATTGAAGGATCGCCCCAGGTCGGGCCTGATCCCGCTTTCATGTTATACTCCTCATTAATCGGGCAGTCCTCACTGGTCAGATTCAGCCCTTTTTCCACCTGATACCGTGCATTCCGGTCATTTAACGTCAGCGAAATCAGATATTTGCTGAACTGCTGAATGGTGATTTCGTGCCTGGACATCCAGAACGGCCTGGTGATTTTAGCCCGGTAGCGGATTTGCGGATTGTTTTTATCCGCATTGGCCGGACCGGTTAAAATTCCGGGTTTTATCGGCACGAAAGCTATTTCCAGATCCGGCACCACCCATATTCCGTCAGCCGAAGGCCCGGCATACATGCCTTTTTTCAGCGCTTCGATTTTGGCCGCCATCTGTTCAACCCGGCGGCGGGTCAGGGGCGACAGAAAAACATTTTTGTCGTTCAATACGCCATACAGTTGACCAAGCGCTTCATCGCAAAGCACACGGGGATCCTTATCCTTTTCCTGCTGCTCTTTGTTTTTTACCGCATTCCAGTATTTGCGGGAGGCCTCCTCCATCGCCGCCTCCGTCCGGTCACTCTGATTTTTTGAGAGGGCTTTAGCTATTTCCACCAGTTTGATCAATTCGCCGACATGCTGATTCTTCTGAATTCCGTAGAACATTTTCGCGGCAATGCTGTTTTCCCCTTTTATCATCAGCATCAAAGCCCGGTCGAATTGTTTTCCGGCATCCTGCCCGGTGGCCGGGATATCCAGTTGCGAATCTGCGGGCGGATTCTTTTTGATGTCTGCCATGATGCTTCTGATCTGTTCAAACGGCACAATCCGCTGCATTTCACGGAATGCTTCAAATGCCGATTCGTAGTCTTTGGCTTTTATCCTGCCAAGCCCGTGTTCGAGAAACTCGCCGGGTGTCATCGTCAGCTTTTCAGCGAGAATGGCGATCATAAAAGAAACCGGTTCATTTATTTTTTCCCCCGGATCGTCGTACATCCAGGTGTCAAAACTTTTCTCCACTTCTCCGGAGTGTATTGATACATCCAGCAGTTTGGCGACCATCACGAGGCGGTCCCCCTCCTTCTTCAGCTCGCCGGTAACGATATATTCAGCCTGGGAAACTTTTCCCATTTCGACCGGACTGAGCGATCCGCCGGTGTCAATGTTTTTCTCTTTCAGCACTTTAGCGATTTTGGCGCGGGTAATCATCCGGTACTTTCCGGTCTGCGTCAGCTTGTTCTCCATTTCTTCCGCAATATTCCAGCCGGTTATGCCTTTTTTAGCCAAATCGGGAGATATCGTAAAATCGTGAACCGCAACCCAGTTTTTTTTATAAAGATCTGTTTCCGTCGCGGCCGCAGCAGTCGCGGCAACTGCCAGAACCGTCATCAATAACGTTGACAATATACGCATTGTCATTTCCTTTCCCTTTGCACAAAACCAAAAAACTGCTGATAATTTTAAGAATAAACAACTAGAGTAAAAATATCATTGCATTTAATAGTATGCAAATCCGGCAGTTGATTCGCTTCAGTCCGTGACAGTTTTAACAGATATACTCTGCACGGCTGAAAATGCTATTTTATTATTGTTGCAGAAAATATGTAACTAAATTCATTCTTCATGCGACTACTTAATGAACAATTCATTGGCCAATGGAATTGCAGAGTAAAGCCGGTGTGCATAGTGCATCCGGATAATTATAACAAAGGATATTGAAAAATGAAAAGAGGGTATGCAGTTATATTGCTGTCTGCCTTGTTAACCGCAGCGGTTTCGGCCGAAGATGTTACTACGGCCGACGGGACTGTCTACAAGGACATTAAAATCAGTGAAACAACCCCGATCGGGATTAACTTTGTCAGCGGCGACAAGGCCTGCTGGGTGGACTTCCGCGATCTGCCACCCGACACCGCTAAAAAATATGGCTACGATCCGGTCAAAGCGGCCGATTTTGAAAAAGCGCTTACTCAAAATCAAGGCAGTACAGTCAGCAGCAATACGCCGGTAACTGCTCCGGCGGCGGTAGTATCGGCGCCGGCAGTTAGCGCCGTCACCCCTGTCGCGACTACGACGGTATCGCCGCAGGCGGTTAACGTTGCCACCCCCGTAGCGACCACGACGGTATCGCCGCAGGCGGTTAACGTTGCCACCCCGGTGGCAGCAGCAACAGTATCGCCGCAGTCAGCCAGTGTCACTACTCCGGTGGCAGCGACGACAGTATCGCCGCGAATGGCAACTGTCTCCACGCCCGCGGCAACAGCGACGGTGTCGCCGCAGACGGTCAGCGTTTCAACTCCGGTTGCAACCGCCACTGTATCATCTGCGCCGGGCTCCGCCGGAATATCAGTAACTACGCCAATCGCAAACGTGACGATCGGTTCGCCTGCACCGCCTCCGGCACAAGCCAGGGTTGTTGTTGTAAATAACGGCGATCCGGTGGTCTATGATGAACAGATTGTCTATGAACCTGTTACCACTACATGGATACTGTGGAATGGACGCTATTATCCAAGGTACTGGTGGCATTACTGGTATTGGGATCATCATTATATCTCCTGGAACGGACGCTATTATCCGGCACATTATTTCCATAATGCCGGCAGATGGCATGAAGGCAGATACTATCATTATGCTCCATCCCGCGGACCGGCACGGGGCGGCGATCGCGGCGGCAGCTATGATCGCGGCGGAAGCGGACGCAGCAGCGGCGGAGGAGGAGGAGACCGCGGAGGAGGAGACCGCGGAGGCGGCGGACGGCATTAGTCCTCAATCATTATAGCAATATACTGCACAAGGCCGGGAATTGTTTCCCGGCCTTTTTTATACTGTCAATCTGCCGCCGGCGGCGGTGATTTCAGCTTCCATCAACCGGCTGCAATAAATGTGTAACCGTATCGACAAATTTAACGACTGATTATAGAACAGTTCATCTGGACATCCGAATTGGAAAAATAAAAAGCCGGTGCGCATAGTGCCTCCGGCATAAATCAAAAGGGTTACGACTATGAAAAAGGGGTATGCAGTTCTATTGCTGTTTGCCTTGTTTGCCGCAACTGTCCTGAGCGAAGACATCACCACCATTGACGGAACAGTTTACAAGGATATCAAGGTAACCGAAATTACGCCAATCGGAATTAACTTCGTCAGCAACGACAAGGCCTGCTGGGCTGATTTTCGGGACCTTTCGCCTGACGTCGCGGCAAAATACGGCTACGATCCGGCCAAAGCGGCGGAATTCGAAAAAGCGCTGGCTCAAAATCAGGGCAGCGCTATTGCCGGCGACCCGTCTGAGATAGCCGCTGACAGCACCGTCACCGGGAACGATACCGTTCCGGCGGTGGCGCCTGCTCCGGTTCAAGGTACAAATGTGACGGTTAATACGCCGGTTGCCAATGCAAATATAACCATTGCCCCGCCGCCGCCCCAGGTTATCGTCGTCAATAACGGCGATACGGTAATCTACGATCAGCAGATCGTTTATGAACCCGTTACTACCATATGGGTGTCATGGTGTGGACGCTATTATCCGCGTTCCTACTGGCATTACTGGTATTGGAAAGATCGTTATGTATGCTGGAACGGCCGCTATTATCCGGCGCATTGCTACTATCGCGGCGGGGTATGGGATCACGGCAAATATTACAAATATGCGCCGGACCAGCGCCGGAATTTCCCGTCTGGAAACCGCGATTCCCGTCTCTCTTATTCCGCTCACAGCGACAACCGGGGAGTAAACAAAAATAACAATAATCGTGATACCGCCAAAATTAATGCTGTAAATAGTGAAAACCGCAACATAAATCCGGCACAGACAACCATAAGTGACAGCCGCAAAACGAATCCGCAGCAATCCGTCAGTCGTGCGGCAGACAACAAAAATCAGGCCGTCATTTCTGACAATCGCGTTGCCAATCAAGTTCAAACAGTCAACAGCGACAGTCGCGCCAGAGTCCAGAATGTGGTGTATGAAAACCGCAAAACGGTTCCGGCCGTACAGGTTGATAACCAGAATTCCGCAAGAACTCAGAATGTCGCAAATGACA